>NZ_VTLD01000027.1:0-6055 GCF_020514285.1 Synechococcus sp. PH41509
CAGGAGAACCAGATCTTTCGCATCGACCATTACCTGGGCAAGGAAACCGTCCAGAACATCATGGTTCTGCGCTTTGCCAACACGATCTTCGAGCCGATCTGGAACCGCAATTACATCTCCAGTGTTCAGATCACCGCAGCTGAAACCGTCGGGGTGGAGGAGCGCGCCGGGTACTACGAATCGGCAGGTGCCCTGAGGGACATGGTGCAGAACCACCTGACACAGATGCTGGCGATCACCGCCATGGAACCTCCAGGTCGCTTTGATCCGGAAGCCATCCGCAACGAAAAAGCCAAGGTGCTCCAGTCCGCCAGGCTCGCTGACGAGCTCGAGCCCTGGAACTGCTGCATCCGCGGCCAGTACGGTCCCGGTGGTTCAGCGGAATCACCCCTGACTGGTTACCGCCATGAACCAGGTGTGGATCCCAACAGCACCACCGAGACCTACGTGGCGATGAAACTGTTCATCGACAATTGGCGCTGGCAGGGCGTTCCGTTCTATGTGCGCACCGGCAAACGCCTGGCCAAGCGCATGAGTGAGGTGGTGCTCACCTTCCGCGAGGCACCGGTGCATCTATTTGATGCGGCCACCGGAGGTCCCACCGCAAATCAGCTCATTCTGCGCATCCAGCCGGATGAAGGTGCTGAATTCCGCTTCGAGGTGAAATCACCAGGATCTGGGATGCGGAGTCGCCCCATCGACATGGAATTCTCCTATGACGAATCGTTCGGAGAACCCTCCGATGAAGGCTATGTGAGGCTCCTCGCTGACGCCATGCTCAGCGACCCCACCCTGTTCACCCGCAGCGATGAAGTGGAAGCCGCTTGGCGTCTGTACACCCCTCTGCTGGAGCTGATTGAAGACAGCCCCTGGCAGCTGCCGGTCCATCCCTACGAATCACGCACCTGGGGGCCTGCCGCAGCGGATGCCCTACTGGCAAAAGACGGACTGCTCTGGCGACGCCCATAACTGCCCTGTTTCTCAGCTTTCCACGTCCCGCTCCACTCCCTGCTGCTCCGTCACGATGTCCCCTCAGCTCACCCTGCAAACCCCGCTTGAACTGGCACCTGCGGAGGTACCCCACTACCTCGAGCAGCTCTGGTCCCCCGAGCAGCAGGGCAGCACGGGCACCGGTGCGAACACCTTCTGCCTGCTGATCTGGCAACCCGCCTGGGCCGAGCAGCAATTGATCCGCAGTGGCCGCCTGCCTGGGCCCATCACCGGACAGCAGTCCGCCCCCTTAATCGCTGCGGGCCGCCAGGCGGTGATGGATGCCGACCTCCCCCTCAGCACACCTCCCCTCGATGGGGCCGTAGTGAAGGCGGTGGCTGATTTTGGGGGACAGGCCAGTGCAGAAGACCTGCGTGGGCAGTACATCGATCCAGCCCTGAGTGCACTGATGCCCCGGCGCCTGATCACCCTGGCACCAACGATCGATGCGGAGCAGTCCTTGGAAACACTCGTGGCCGCCTACTGCCCGCTGCCTGAAGAAGGCGGTGGCACCACCGCGTGTGGTGATGTCGTGGTTCTGCGGGGTGGCCATGGCGCCCTTAATGAGGGACTCTCAATTCTCGAACCGCTGCTGCCGTCATCGATGCCGGCCTGGGTCTGGTGGAACGGATGCATGGACGAAGCGCCGGACCTGATGCAGCGGCTGACCAGCGCGCCCCGGCGTCTGATCATCGATACAGCGATGGGTGATCCGCATCAGTGCCTTGACCTGCTGCGCTCCCGCGTGGAGAACGGCCAGGCGGTGAACGATCTCAACTGGCTGCGATTGCGCAGCTGGCGCGAGACCCTCGCCATGGTGTTTGACCCGCCGCAACAGCGTGATGCCTTAAGCCACATCACACGCCTGGACGTCGATGTCGAGGGACATCATCCCGCCCAAGGACTGCTGCTTGCCGCCTGGATCGCCGATCGGCTCGGCTGGACGCTGGTCTCTTCAGCCGCGACCGACGACGGCACATCAGCCTTGTTCAAGCGTTCCGATGACACGGAGGTGCGCTTTCAACTGATGGCTGTACCGACGGGCCAGCCCAACGTGCATGCGGGACAGATGGTGGGGCTTCGACTGATTGCTGAGCCGGAGAACGGGCAAGGCGTGTGTGTGATTCTCTGCGCTGAATCCGGGGGTTGCATGCGTTTGGAAGGTGGCGGCATGGCCAACCTCGAGCTGCACGAAGAAGTTGTTCCCGTTCAGCACGACACC
Source organism: Synechococcus sp. PH41509 (assembly GCF_020514285.1). Classification (NCBI taxonomy): domain Bacteria; kingdom Bacillati; phylum Cyanobacteriota; class Cyanophyceae; order Synechococcales; family Synechococcaceae; genus Synechococcus; species Synechococcus sp. PH41509. Next base: position 2,213 of record NZ_VTLD01000027.1, read on the forward strand.
CCGGAAATGGATGTCGCCCGACTGCTCGGCGGCGGTCACGACAGCACCAACCCCCTCCTGGCAGCTGCTGCACCACTGGCTGCCAGGCTGCTGGGCTGAGCCGCGTCTAAGCCATGGCCGCCGTCATCGCTGCACCAGCCAGTGGCAGCGGCAAGACCCTGCTGAGCCTGGCGCTGTTGAGCTGGGCACAGCAGAACGGACGACGGATCCAACCCTTCAAGGTTGGGCCGGACTATCTCGATGCCCAGCTGCTGAGCCAAGCCTCCGGTCAGGCCTGTCGCAATCTCGATCTCAATTTGTGCGGAGAAGACTGGGTTCGACGGGCGTTTCACGGTTATGGCGGAGTCGCTGACCTAACCCTCGTGGAGGGAGTGATGGGGCTGTTCGACGGCATCGGCAGCAGTGAAACGGGAAGCACCGCAGACGTGGCCCGCCTGCTGGGCTTGCCGGTGGTGCTGGTGCTGGATGCCGGGGGTCAGGCCGCCTCACTCGGCGCCCTCGTTCGCGGATTCCGCGATCACGATCCCAACCTGGCAATCGCCGGAGTGGTACTGAACAAGGTCAGCAGCCCCAGGCACCGGGAGCTCCTCGGCGAGGTACTTGACCGCATGCAGGTGCCTTTGCTGGGCTGTCTACCGCGCACCGAGGCCCTTGCCCTGCCGGGCCGTCATCTCGGCTTGGCCCCTGCCCATGAATTGAAAGCTCCCGAACAACGACGCCAAGCCTGGGCCGCTCTGGCCAGCGAGCATCTGAACATGGAACGCCTGGTGCCCTTGCTTCTGGCACCCCGCCAAGGGCCCCATCCTCTGGCCGACATCCCAGCGGTAAAGGGGCAACCCCTTCCTGTGGCTCTTGCCAGTGATGCTGCCTTTCACTTCCGCTACCAGGAAACCTGTGAACTGCTGGAGCAGATGGGCATGCCCGTGCTCCGTTGGAGTCCCCTTGCCGATGCGCCCATCCCTGCGGAAGCCAGGGGGCTGATCTTGCCGGGCGGCTTCCCAGAGCAGCATGCAGCCCAACTCAGCGACTGTGAACAAAGCCTGAGGTCTCTCCGACAGTTCGTGCAGCACCGGCCGGTCTACGCCGAATGCGGTGGGATGCTCGTGCTCGGACAGAGGCTTCAGGACCTCGATGGAAACGGGCACAACATGACGGGCATTCTTCCGTTCACAGCCCAGCGTGGCCGGCTGCACGTGGGCTACCGCCGCCTGCAGGCTCGGCGAGACAGCCCTGTAGTTCAGAGCGGTCAACAGCTCGTTGGCCACGAATTTCACCGTTGGGAGCTGCACACCAATCGGCAGCCCTCAGACCGATCAGTGCTGTGGGACATTGAGGGATGGAAAGTCCATCGACATTCGGAAGGATGGGTCGATCAGACGGTTCACGCGAGCTGGGTACACCTGCACTGGGCCAGCTCTACGACGATTTGCTCCCGATGGCGCGCCGCGCTCGAAGCCGGGGAGAAGCGATCGCCAAACGGTTTGTCAGCCGCCAGCGATACCAAAGGATCCAACCGTTCGTCGAACGCTGGCGCTGGGTGATCGAGGGACGCGTCCAACGGGTGGGATTCCGCGCCAGCTGCAGTCGGCGCGCCCTTGATCTCGGCATCAGCGGATGGGTTCGCAACCAAAGCGATGGCAGTGTCGAAGTGCAAGCCGAAGGCCCACCACTCGCCTTGTCTGAACTTCGGGCCTGGTGTGAGGTCGGACCTCCGGGCGCGCGAGTGCTTCGGGTGAAACCAAGCCAGCTCCCTGTGACAGGCGATGACTGGTTCGAAGTGCGGTACTGAAACGCGCAAGCGAAAATATTGGGAAGGACGCTGCCACGCGCAGCCCACCTAGCTACGGCTGAAGCAGGACCTTCGCGCCTGACGCATGCTCCGCTTCGGATTTGTCCTCTTACTCACAGCACTGCCCCTGCTCGGCATGGAGGCGATGAGCACGCGACGGGAGACAACGAAGCAGGTGTTCGATTCGGCGACAGAGGCCCTCGAGGCCTGTCAGAACTGGAGGAACAGGGAAGGACAGTTTTCGGCGTTGATTCCTGCTGCCAAACCGGTGTCAGATCAGGCACGCCCAGTACGCACCGACATCCGCAGCTGTGAAGCCGATTTAGACCGTGCACTGATTCTGGGGCGCCGCTACAGCGTGGTCGCCGACATTCACTACAACAAAACACTGCGGTCGCTGAACCGCCCGATCCATCGCACCTTTCCCTACCTGCTGACAGGTGGCAAAACTGACGACTAAAGAACCTGGCTTTCCTTGAGCAACTTCCTTGACACCAAAGACAGAGCCTTCTGGAGAGCCATTCTCGGCGTTGTGAGTCTGGGGGTGAGTATTGGCCTGGCCGCCTTGATCTTGCGACTCTGAGCAAGGCCCTGGTCGAACATCCACGATCGAGGTTCTTAACCTGAATGAATGGCGGAACCCAGGATCTGGACGGAGCTGCTGACCTACGGGCTTGGCATAGCACTCTCGCCTATTCATATCGTTTTGATGCTGCTGCTGCTGCTGGGGGCATCGCCCCTGCGGCGTGGTGGCTTGTTTCTGGGTGGGTGGCTACTGACCAGCGCCTTGGCAGTCATCGGTCTGCTGACGCTGGGCCATGGACTGCTCCTGGACATGACCCAGGGATCTGACCACCGCACAGGACTTGATCTGATCGGCGGCGGAGCCTTGATCGCCCTGGGCGGGCGTGAACTGATCCGAGGGGTGCTGGATGACGGAGCAACCCCAACCTGGAGCGGCGCAGTGGATCGTTTCGCAGCAATGCCGCTTCCCTTGCTGTTGCTGATCAGCAGCGTCACCGAGGTGGTCAGTCCCGACGACCTGCTGCTGTTTGCCAAAAGCGCAGCTGTGATCCTGGCCGCACAGTTGCCTTTGCGTGAGGAAATTGCCTGCAGCGCAGGGTTCAGCGCCGCGGCTAGTGTCCTTCTTCTGATGCCATTTCTGGCGGTGTTGATCGGACGCCAGCGGGTTCTTCCGCTACTGCAACGCGGCAAAAGCGCCCTGCTCCGCCGGGGAGAACTGGTGGTGGGGAGCCTCAGTTTCGCGCTAGGGGCCTATCTGGGCTGGCAGGGCATCAGTGGGCTGATGATCAGCTGATTCATTTGGGTTCTCTCGTGTTGTCGAATTCGCGCTGCCAGGCGGTGCGCAGGTCAGACGACGTCTCGCCTCCAAGCAACCAAACCCCCGTGCGAGCCCGGGACACAGCGACGTAACAGAGCTGCTGGCGGATGGCTGGATCGGCCCGGAACACATCCGGCGCCACAAAGACATCGCCGAAGCTGCTGCCCTGACTGCGGTGCACCGTGAGCACCGCCGCCGGACCCAAGGAGGCAAAGGCATCACGAATCAAGAAGTACTGGCGCCAGATCGCGCGACCGTTTTTCTTGCCGGCATCACGGGCCTGCTGGCGCAGGCGCTGCATCACCGCATCGAGCTCCTGACGACCAGAGCTGCCCAACGGTGGATGCAGGCGCAGGGTGAGCTCCAGATCTCCCGCATTCACCGATGCGGAGAGGGTCTCGATCAGCGGCACGGGTCCGTCGGCGGACGACAAACCGAAGTCCGCCAGATCACAGGCCTCCGGCTTGACGTCACGCACCGTCACTTCACGGTTGGAGCCCAGCACCATGTCGGGTTCTTCGCCAGCCTCTTCACCATCCCTTGAGGCCGGTGCCATCACCGCAGTGCGACTGATCAGCACCTCACCTGGCAGCACCGGCATCTGATCCGCCATCTCGCCATGGATGGCACGGCGTGCATGGGGCACAAGACGATCCAAGGTGCGGTTCGTGTAGCAGAGGATGCGTGCAGCATCGGGGTTGTCTTGCACCGA
>NZ_VTLD01000028.1:0-71363 GCF_020514285.1 Synechococcus sp. PH41509
GCACCCGGTACGGCGTTGGGATTGGATTGGGGGGAGGAATCTGTCATGGGTTAAGCAGGAATCAGAACTGAAGGCCCGCTTCCCGGGCGGCGTCGGCAAGGGCTTTAATCCGGCCGTGGTACAGATTGCCGCCACGGTCGAACACCACCTGCTGGATGCCTTTGGCAATGGCTCGCTTGGCCACCAGTTCGCCAACGGCGACGGAGGCGTCGCAGCTACCAGCAGGAGCCTTGAGACCGGTACGCAGCTCTTTGTCGACGGTGGACGCAGAGCAGAGAGTGCTCTGGGCCGCGTCGTCGATGACTTGGGCGTAGATGTGATTGTTGGAACGGAACACTGCCAGCCGCGGACGGTCTGGGGTGCCAGTGATGTGGCGGCGCAGACGCCGGTGGCGTTTCTGCGTCTGTTGTTTGCGGGAAAGTTTGGACATGGTGGGTGAAAGGAAGGAACGTCAGGACAAGGCTTATTTCTTGCCGGACTTGCCCGCCTTGCGCAGGATGTGCTCGCCCTCGTACTTGATGCCCTTGCCCTTGTATGGCTCGGGGGGACGGACGGCGCGGACCTTGGCGGCTTCGTTGCCCACCAGCTCCTTGTCGATGCCGGAGACGATCACCCTGGTGTTGTTTTCCACCTTGAAGGTGATGCCTTCAGGGGCCTCCAGCTCCACGGGGTGGCTGTAGCCAGCACTTACCACGAGGGTTTTGCCTTTGACCTGGGCACGGGAGCCCACGCCGACGATCTCCAAAGCTTTGCTGTAGCCGTTGCTGACCCCTTCGATCATGTTGGCGACCAGGGTTCGGCTCAGGCCGTGGCGCTCTCGGGAGATGCGCTTGGTGCTCGTGGGGGAGACCACGATGGAGTTGTTGTCCTGACTGACGCTGACGCCTTCAGGAAGGGTGCGTTCCAGTTCACCCTTGGGTCCTTTCACCTTGACGGTGAGTCCGTCGAGGGAAACCGTGACCTTCTCAGGGACGGGAACGGGGTTTTTGCCAATTCGTGACATGGTTCAGCTCCGGATCAGTAGACGTAACAGAGCACTTCGCCACCGACGCCCTCACGGCGGGCGTCGCGGTCGCTCATCACACCCTTGGAGGTGGAGATGATCGCCACGCCCAGTCCTCCGAGGACTTTGGGCAGGCCGCGAGTGTTTTTGTAGATGCGGAGACCGGGCTTGCTGACCCGCTGCATCGAGCGAATGGTGGGCAGCCTGTGCTTGCCGCTGTACTTGAGGGCTAGCACCAGTTCGGTGCGAACGCCTTCACCCTGCTCGCTGATCTCGGAGATGAAGCCCTCCTGTTGCAGCACCTTGGCGATGCTGCGAGTCATCCGCGAAGCGGGGATCTTGGTGGTTTCGTGACGTTTCTCACTCGCATTGCGAATGCGGGTGAGCATGTCGGAAATGGGGTCGTGGTTGGCCATAGGTGTCGACGGGGAGGGCTCAGTTGCTCTGGAACGGCATTCCCATCTCGCGGAGGAGGGCCCGGCCCTCTTCGTCCGAACGGGCGGTGGTCACGATGGTGATGTCCATGCCCCGGATTGCATCGATCTTGTCGAAGGAGATCTCAGGGAAAATGATCTGTTCGCGCACCCCAAGGGTGTAGTTGCCGCGCCCATCGAAACTCTTGGGGCTGACCCCGCGGAAGTCGCGGATGCGAGGCAGCGCCAGGTTGATCAGGCGCTCGAGGAAGGCGTACATCCGATCACCACGAAGGGTGACCGCACAGCCGATCGGCATGCCCTGCCGAATCTTGAAGCCGGCGATGGCCTTCTTTGCACGGGTCACCAGAACCTTCTGGCCGGTGATCTGCGCCAGCTCATTGACCGAAGCCTCGAGGGACTTGGCGTTGGCGGCGGCTTCGCCGAGACCCCGGTTCACGGTGACTTTAACCACCTTGGGGACTTCATGGATGTTGTTGAGGGAGAGATCCTTCTTCAGCTTGGGCTGAATGGTCTCCCTGTAGCGCTTCTTGAGTGACATAACGGGTTGGGGTGCTTCTGGACGTGGTCAGAAGTCGGGATCAGTCGAGGACTTCACCGGTTTTCTTCAGCCGGCGTTTTTTGGTGCCGTCCTTCTCGACGACGATTTCAACGCGGCTTGCCACCTTTTTGGCGGTGGAATAAAGCATCACGTTGGAGGCATGCAGGGATGCTTCCTCGGTCACGATGCGGCCGGTCTCGCCCTCCTGGGTGGGCTTTTCGTGGCGGGTGCGCATGTTCACCCCTTCCACGACGACACGGTTCTCGTTGGGCAGGGTGCGCAGAACGGCACCGGTCTTGCCCTTGTCCTTGCCGGCGATCACCTGGACGGTGTCACCCTTGCGGATGCGCATTTTGATGCGCTCGGTGGCCTTGGCCTTGGTGGTTGCAGTCGCCATGGTCAGATCACCTCCGGAGCGAGGGACACGATTTTGGTGAAGCTGCGCTCGCGCAGCTCACGGGCCACCGGTCCGAAGACGCGGGTGCCTTTTGGGTTCTTGTCGTCGTTGATGAGCACTGCGGCGTTGTCGTCAAACCGGATCGAGTTGCCGGTTTCACGGCGCATGGTGGCTTTGGTGCGCACCACGACAGCCTTGACGACGTCGGATTTCTTGACGCCCATGTTGGGGGCGGCATCCTTTACCGCGGCAACGATCACGTCGCCCACGTGGGCATAGCGACGGTTGGTGCCGAGGACGCGAATGCACTGGATGCGCTTGGCGCCACTGTTGTCGGCAACGGTGAGATAGGACTCCTGCTGGATCACTGCTTCACCTCCTGAGCTTCAGCCTTGCTGGCTTCCTCAGCTGCAGCCTTGGGGCTGTGGCTGAGAACCTCGGCAATGGCCCACCGCTTTTGGCGGCTCATGGGACGGGTTTCAGTGATACGAACGCGGTCTCCGACGCGACAGGTGTTGTCTTCGTCGTGAGCCTTGTAGCGGGTGGTACGGCTGACCGTCTTTTGATAGATGGGGTGAGGGAAGCGGCTTTCCACCGCGACCACCACCGTTTTCTCCATCTTGTCGCTGACGACGGTGCCGACCCTTTCCTTGACTGCCATGGTTACGGAGGGGGGATCAGGAGGCGGTGGAGCGCTGGCGCTCCGACTGCACCGTCAGCAGCTGGGCCAGCTTGGTGCGGACCTCTTTGAAACGGTGCGTGTTGGCGAGCTGGCGCGTGGCCTGCTGGAAACGGAGTTGGAACAGTTCGCGGCGCAGGCCGTCGATCTGTTCGGTGATGTCCGAATCGGAGAGGCTGCGCACATCTGCGGCGTTGGGACGGGCCATGGTCAGGACTCCACGGTGACGGCTTCAGAAGCTGCCGGGGCCTTGGCACCAGCTGGCTTCTCCTGCTCATCCAGCTGGATGAACTTGGTCTTCACGGGAAGCTTGTATTGCGCGAGGCGCATGGCTTCCTTGGCGATTTCGGGGGTGATTTCATCACCGCCCATCTCGAACAAGATCCGGCCGGGCTTGATCACCGCCACCCAGAATTCTGGGTTGCCCTTACCGGAACCCATCCGGGTTTCGGCAGCGCGCATGGTGACTGGCTTGTCGGGGAAGATCCGGATCCAGATTTTTCCGCCACGCTTGACGTAGCGGGTCATGGCACGACGGCTGGCCTCGATCTGGCGCGAGGTGATCCAGCCACATTCCTGTGCCTGCAGCGCGAACTGTCCGAAGGCAATGGTGTTGCCCCGGGTGGCGACGCCGCGCATGCGGCCTCGTTGCTGCTTACGGAATTTGACGCGTTTTGGACTCAGCATGGTTCAGGCCTCCTGTTCAACCCTCGTTGGAGCGGTCTTCGAACTGTTGGGGCCGACGGCTGGCCCGGCGCCGGGGGGCGGCACCCACCGGCATGGGCTGAGCCTGTTCGCTCAGCACCTCGCCCTTGAACACCCACACCTTGATGCCAAGCACGCCGTAGGTCGTGCTAGCCACTTTGGTGGCGTAGTCGATGTCGGCACGCAGGGTGTGCAGGGGAACTCGACCCTCACGGGTCCACTCCGTCCGAGCAATCTCAGCACCGTTCAGGCGACCGGAGACCTGGATCTTGAGACCCAGTACACCGGCACGTTGGGCGCGCTGCACAGCCATGCGGATGGTGCGGCGGAAGGCCACACGCTTTTCCAGCTGCTGGGCGATGTACTCGGCCAGGAGGAAGGCATCACCGTCGACGCGTTCGACCTCGACAACATTGATCCGCACCTGACGACTGGAGTCGCCGACGGTCTTCTGAATGCCGGAGCGAAGTTCTTCGATACCGCTGCCTTGACGGCCGACCAGCACGCCGGGGCGTGCGGTCTTGAGTTCAACTTCCAATTGATCGGCCTTGCGGGCGATCAGCACATCGCTGATGCCTGCCGAGCCGTACTTCTTGTGGATGAACTTGCGAATCCGATCGTCCTCTTGAAGGAGGGCCGGATAACTCTTGCTGGAGGCGTACCAGCGTGACCGGTGTTCCTGGGTGATCCCCAGGCGCAGACCGGTTGGGTGGATTTTGTGTCCCATTGGGTCAGAGTCCTCGGGGGTCAGGAATCGGTCTGAGCCGCCACAGCAATGCTGATGTGGCAGGGCTGTTTCTTGATCTGGAAGGCCCGGCCCTGGGCGCGGGGGCGATAGCGCTTCATGGAGGGGCCCATGTCAGCGCTCGCGCTCGCGATCACCAGAGATGAGGGATCGAGACCGAGATTGTGCTCAGCGTTGGCCACTGCAGACCGGAGCACCTTGGTGATGGGTCCGGTGGAGCGGTAAGGCATGAACTCGAGCATGATCAGTGCGTCGCGGTAAGTGCGGCCACGGATCTGGTCAAGCACACGGCGCACCTTCGAAACGGAACCTCGGATGAAGCGTCCGTGAGCTTGGGCAGTGGGTGCCGTTGGGGTAGACGATGTCATGGATTAGCGGCCTCCTTTCTTGTCTCTGATGTGGCCCTTGAAGGTGCGGGTGGGAGCAAACTCCCCCAGCTTGTGACCGACCATTTGCTCGGTGATGAACACCGGCACATGGGTGCGGCCGTTGTGTACCGCGATCGTGTGGCCAATCATCATCGGCAGGATCGTGGAGGCCCGAGACCAGGTCTTGATCACGGACTTGTCGTCGTTGTCGTTCTGCTTTTCAACCTTGCGAAGCAGGCTGTCGGCAATAAACGGTCCTTTTTTGAGTGAACGTCCCATAACGGTTTAAGCAAGCGGCAAGGTGATGGTTTGCATCAGGAATCGCGTCCGCCACGGCTCCGCTTGGAGGTCTTGCGACGCTTCCGGAGCACGTATTGGTTGCTGGGTTTGTTCCGCTTGCGGGTCTTGAGACCGAGGGCGGGTTTGCCCCAGGGAGTCACCGGACCGGAACGGCCGATTGGTGCACGACCCTCACCACCACCGTGGGGGTGATCGCAGGGGTTCATCACACTGCCTCGAACCTGAGGACGACGACCCAACCAGCGGCGACGTCCAGCCTTGCCCAGGCTGGTGTTGCGCATCTCGGAGTTGCCGACCTCGCCGAGGGTGGCGTAGCACTCGCGGCGCACCAGCCGAACTTCGGTGGAGGGAAGTTTGAGAGCGACGTAGTCGCCTTCCTTCGCCATCACCTGGGCGCTGGCACCAGCGGTACGGACCATCTGGCCGCCGCGGCCGGCGTAGAGCTCGACGCAGTGGACGCTGGAACCAAGAGGCACCGCTGAAAGCGGCATGGCGTTGCCGTTCTCAATCGGGGCATCAGGGCCGGAGACCACGGTCTGGCCGACCTGCACTCCTGCGGGAGCCAGGATGTAGCGCTTCTCGCCATCGGCATAGAAGAGCAGTGCCAGGCGTGCGTTGCGGTGCGGGTCGTAGTGGATTGCCGCAACCTTGGCGGAGACACCGTGCTTGTTGCGACGGAAATCCACCACGCGGTAGAGGCGTTTGTGACCGCCACCGCGGTGGCGGCAAGTGATCACACCGCGGTTGTTGCGGCCCTTGCGGCGGTGTTTAGCCACCACCAGGGTCCGCTCCGGTTTGCGGCTGGTGATCTCACTGAAATCAGTGACCACCCGGGTGCGGGTACCGGGGGTGTAGGGGCGGAAATTACGGATTGCCATGACGATTCAGACCCCTCAGGACTCAGGGAAGAGTTGGATCGAGTTGCCCTCCGCAAGGCGCACCACGGCTTTCTTCACTTGGGCACGTTTGCCAGCGAAGCGCCCCATCCGACGCGAGCGTCGAGGGGGATTCATGGTGCTGATGCCGGTGACCTTCACATCGAAGAGCTGCTCAACGGCGGCCTTGATGTCGGGTTTTGCGGCGCGGTGGTCCACCTCGAAGGTGTACTGGTTGATTTCGAGGGCTCGTGTGGCCTTCTCGGTAATCAACGGACGGCGGATCACATCCGCCAGGCGGCCTTGGAAACGTTCAGTCATCGCCGTAGACCTCCTGGATGGTTGCGAGAGCTTCCTCGCCCAGCACCAAAGCATTGGCATGGAGCAGGTCGAAGACGTTCAGCTGATCCGCGGAGATCAACTTGACTTTCTCCAGGTTGCGCACGGAGCGGCGAACAACATCGGAGGGGTTCGTCAGAACGATGAGCACCTTGGAACCGGCAGCGACACCGAGGCGTCCCAAAGCATCCGTGATCTCACGGGTTTTGGGGGCCTCCAGCGAAGAAGCGAAGTCCTTCACGACAGTCACATCGTCAATGCGGGCCATCAGCGCTGTGCGCAGGGCCAGACGACGCTCCTTGCGGTTCATCGCAAGGTTGTACGTGCGGGGCTTGGGTCCGAAGATGATGCCGCCGCCCGGTTTCAGGGGAGTCCGGATGGATCCCTGGCGGGCCCGTCCAGTTCCTTTCTGCTTGTAAGGCTTGCGACCTCCACCACGTACTTCTGAACGGGTGAGGGTGCTGGCGGTTCCTTGGCGTGCATGGGCCTGCTGACGCAGAACAGCCCGATGCATGAGATCAACCGCGGTGGTCTCCTTGGCCACCTTCAGGTCCAGGGTTGCCTTGCCGGCTTCCTTGCCCTGCCAATCACGAACGACACAACTGGCCATCACTTACCTCCTTTGGCGGGCTTGGCGCCCACGCGCACGGCCGGGCGGATGTTGAGCAGCGCACCGGGTTTGCCGGGCACGGATCCCTTCACCACCAGCAAATTGTGCTCGCTGTCCACCTTGAGGATGGTCAGACCGCGGGTGGTGATTTTCTTGCCGCCGTAGCGACCGGCCATCCGCTTGCCGGGGTAGATGCGGCCCGGGGTTGTACCGGCACCGGTTGAACCCGGTTCGCGGTGGTTCTTGGAGCCGTGGGTCATCGGACCCCGGCTGAAACCGTGGCGCTTTTGGTAGCCAGCGAAGCCTCGGCCCACGGTGTCACCGCTGACGTCCACCTTTTGACCGGCTTCGAAATCGCCGACGGTGATGGATCCACCGAGTTCAAGCCCTTCAACGCTGTCGATGCGGTATTCGCGCAGATGACGAAGAAGACCCTCACCGGATTTGGTCAGGTGACCCTGGGCGGGTTTGTTGATCAGCTTTTCGCGGGATTCGCCAAAGCCGATCTGCACTGCGGAATAACCGTCAGTGTCGTTGTTTTTGAGTTGGGTGATGCGGCAGGGGCCGGCTTCGATCAAGGTGACCGGAACAGCTCTGCCCTGCTCGTCGAAGAACTGGGACATACCCAGCTTCTTCCCGAGAATGCCGATGGACATGGGTGGGGAGGAAGCGCCAGCGTGGACAACCACCAAGCGGAGATCCGCATGGGGTCAGGTGCTGATCGATTGGACGCAGACGTGGTTCGAAGCTGAACTCCCGTGGGAGTGGATTCGAATGGGCTAGCGAACGATTCAGCGAGGCTGGGACTTGCATCTGCACGATGTGCTGTTGCAGTTTCCCGACGGGGATTTCCGAAGAAAGCTTCCGTTCTGGCCTAAAGATCCGACGCAATCGTCGAATCTGTTCTGTCGACTGGAGGCCCGGCTAGCGGACGGGCACAGAAACACAGAACAAACAACGAACCTACACCACCGCCCTTGCAGCTCCCCTGATCCCTCTGCCTGCTGCCAGAATCACCCCAATCCCTGTCGATGCCATGCCTCTGCTTCTCACCGGTCAGGCATTTCGCCGCGATCTCGAAGCCAATGGCTGTCTGGCTGTTCAGGCCCCGCTCGAGGGTGGTGCAGAAACGCGCTTGCTGCGCCGTTTGCGAGGCGCTGGTTACCGCACCCGCATGACATCAGCCCGGGGACTCGGTGATCCGGAGGTATTCCTCACCCAGAAGCACGGCATCCGGCCTCCCCATCTCGGTCATCAAAGCGTGGGTCGTGGTGCTGCTGTGGGAGAAGTGCAGGAGGTGGCTCCCCAGCTGGGAGACCTGTTTGAGGGTGATGCCCCTGTAGCTCTCTGGCTTCTTGAGGGTCAGGTGCTGTCGCGTTCGGAACTTCTCTCGCTTTGCGACCTCTGCAAGCGCGAACCCCGTTTACGCATCATCGTGGAGATGGGTGGTGCCCGAAGCCTGAAGTGGGAACCGATGACCACACATTTGAACGCCTGACACCTGACGAAGCCCTCGATCAGGGCCGCTGGGTCAAGCTCATCTGTGGCGCCAGCAATCAGGATTTGCCTGCCATTGCCGATCTGACCGCTGTTTTTGCGGCTGTGGGTGTTCATTGCATTGATGTGGCTGCCGATCCAGCGGTCGCGCTTGCAGCCCGTCGTGGCCTCGACTGGGCTGAAGCCAACACGGGCCATCGTCCCTGGCTCATGGTCAGCCTCAGCGATGGCATGGATGCTCACTTCCGCAAGGCTTGGTTCGACGCCGACCGCTGTCCCACGGACTGTCCGCGTCCTTGCGAAAGGATTTGCCCCGCTGCAGCAATTCCGCCCGGTGCTGGGATCGACCAGCAGCGTTGCTATGGCTGCGGTCGCTGCTTGCCGGCCTGCCCCCATGGGCTAATCGAGGAACGCGACCATCGACTGGCTCCAGAGCAGGTGATCACGTTGCTGAAATCCATTCAGCCCGATGCTGTGGAGATTCACACAGGGTCTGAGCATGAGGAGGGCTCCACGACGCTGATCCAAAGCCTTCAGCAGCACAACGTTCCCTTGCAGCGCTTGGCCGTGAGTTGCGGGTTGGAGGGCCATGGCGTAACTGCTGATCAGTTGGCTCGGTTGCTGTGGCATCGCCATTCCTGTTTGCGGCAAGCCGGTTACAGGCCCCTCTGGCAATTGGATGGGCGGCCAATGAGTGGTGATGTGGGGGCTGGAACAGCGCGGGCTGCTGTTCAGCTCTGGCGTGCCATGCGTCTTCTCGCACCACCTGGTCCGCTGCAGCTTGCCGGTGGAACCAATGCCGCAACGGTGGATCTCTTGCATTCGACGGAGCGGCCGGCCGGCATTGCCTTTGGTGGTGTTGCACGTCGCTTGCTGATGCCCGTGCTCAATGAGGCGCAAACCCGTGGATCTGCCCTGTGGCAATGGCCCGAAGGTTGGGAGCGTGCCCTCTCCCTTGCGCGTCCATTGGTTACTCCATGGCTGCGCCGCTCTTGCTAGAAGGCTGAAACGCGCAGATCCCATGGGCACGCAACGGGTCACCGACGATCTGGATCGCCTTCTCGGACTTCTGCCGGATGCCGTGCAGGAGCAGTTGCAGGAGGAGGAGGCTCGACAGCAGTTGCTTGAGGTGGTGCTCGATCTCGGTCGACTCCCGGAAGCGCGTTATCCAGGTCGTGCCTTGGCACTGGGCTCCACGCCCTTGTCTCGGGAGGATCTTGCGGCGGTGGTCGCCAGGATTGGTCAGTTCGGAGGCGATAACCGGGCAGGAATTGAAAGGACCCTTCACCGGATCAGCGCGATCCGCAACCGCCAGGGTGAGGTGATTGGTCTGACCTGCAGGGTGGGACGTGCCGTGTTTGGCACCGTTGCCATGGTGCGGGATCTTTTGGATGGAGGGCAGTCCTTGCTGTTGATGGGGCGCCCGGGTGTCGGCAAGACAACGGCATTGCGGGAGATCGCCCGGGTGCTCGCTGATGAGCTGGAGCGGCGCGTTGTGGTGATTGACACGAGCAATGAGATCGCGGGTGATGGCGACATCCCGCATCCCGCGATTGGCAGGGCCCGCCGCATGCAGGTGGCCAGGCCTGAACTGCAGCACCAAACCATGATCGAGGCGGTGGAAAACCACATGCCTGAAGTCATCGTGATCGATGAGATCGGCACCGAGCTGGAGGCGCAGGCGGCGCGCACCATTGCTGAGCGTGGCGTGGTGCTGGTCGCCACCGCTCATGGCAATGCCCTGGCGAACCTGATCAAGAACCCCACCCTCAGTGATCTGGTGGGTGGAATTCAGGCGGTCACCCTTGGGGATGAGGAGGCCCGGCGGCGGCGCAGTCAGAAGACGGTGCTCGAGCGCGCGGCTGACCCAACTTTTCCGGTTGCGGTTGAAATGCACAGTCGACACCGCTGGGCCGTGCATACCGACGTTGCTGCCACGGTGGACCAGTTGCTTAGGGGCCTGCAGCCCAGAGTTCAGGAGCGCGAGCTGACTGCTGAGGGTGGTGTTCAGCTTGTCGATCCCCCGCAGCCGTCGGGCTTGCTAAGCCCTCCTTCTCCTCGACCGGCAGCTGGACGGCCTGTCTCTGTTCCTGTGTCTGTGCCTCAGACCAGTGCAGCAGAAGCTTCTCCTCCTGCCCCTCCTGAGAACACCGACGTTTTGCAGGTTCTCTGTTGTGGGATCACCCCCCGGCTTGTGGACGAAACCATTCGTTCTCACGGCTGGACTGCGCGGGTGGTGGACGATTTAAGTGAGGCGGATGTTGTGTTGAGCATTCGGCTGGGACTCAGTCGTCAACCGTCTCTGAGGCGTCAGGCTAGGGATCTTGGGATTCCAATCCTGGTGATCAAGTCGGACACCCTGCCCCAAGTGACCCGTGCTATGGCTCGCCTCTTGAGTCGTCGGGCAAGTGAAACGGCTGCGGATGCCATCGCTCCTGATCGGGCGTTAAAGGACGATGAATTTGCTGCTCTTGAGGAATGCCGGCTTGCGGTGGAACAAGTGGTGATGCCGCAAGGCAGGCCTGTGGAGTTGTTGCCGCGAACGGAACGCGTGCTTCGCATGCAGGCGGATCTTGTCAGTCGTTACCAATTGCGTAGTGATGTTTTCGGTCAAGCCGAACAGTCGCGTTTGCGGGTCTTCCCTCCCTGATCGCCCTTCGCTTGATTCGCTCGGTGGATTGACGAAGGGTTGGCTGCTATGAGTAACTATTAGTGCTCCGGTGAGCCACAGGTTGTGGTCTTTTCCGGTTCAGTGGGCCGTCGCCAAGCGGTAAGGCAGCGGGTTTTGGTCTCGCCATTCCTAGGTTCGAATCCTAGCGGCCCAGTTTTTGTCCATGAACCATCGACCCTTGTTGGTGTTCGATTTCGACGGGGTCATCGTCGATGGAATGGCCGAGTACTGGTGGAGTGCTTGGCATGCGTGTCTCCGTCTTGATGCGTCTCCAACAGGCTTGACTCCCGACCGGGTCCCTGATGCGTTCCGTCGGCTGCGCCCATGGGTGCATCACGGTTGGGAGATGGTGTTGCTGGCTGCTGAGCTGCCTGTTCTCGACCCCCAGGTTTGGATGCAGTCCTACGACGAAGCCCAGGCGCTCGCTTTACAGCGTCACGGATGGGAGCCGGAGCAGCTGCAAGCCGCCCTGGATGCGTCCCGTGATGAATCTGTTCGGCAGAGCCGCTCCGCTTGGTTGGCGTTGCATCGGCCCTTCCCAGGGTTGGTGGCAAGGCTCCGCCAGCTTGAGGCTGAGGGCGTGGACTGGGCTGTCCTGACCACCAAGACCCAGGCCTTTACCGCTGAGCTGCTGAACAGTCTTGGCCTGCATCCCTGGCGTCTGGACGGTCGCGAAGCTGGAGCGAAGCCCCAGGTTCTGCTTCAGCTTCAGCAGCAGCGAACGTTGTGTGGCTTCGTTGAAGACCGTCGGGCGACGCTGGAGGCTGTGCGGTCCACGCCAGGGTTGGAACGACTGCCCTGCTTCCTGGTGAGTTGGGGCTATCTTCGCCCCCAGGATCAGAGCAATCTTCCTTCCGGGATTGCTCTGATCCATCCGGATCGTTTCCGGGCCCCCCTGGCGCAATGGCCCTGATTCGCTACGGTACGCTTGTACTACCTGAGACGATTCGGCGCTTCTGTGGCATTGGATCTCTCGTTCCTTAGTTTCAGGTCTCTTCCATGCCTGCAGATATGAAATCCAGTGCTTCCGACCCCCGCTCCTCCGGCGAGAAAGACAAGGCGCTGAATCTGGTCCTCGGTCAGATCGAGCGCAACTTCGGTAAAGGGTCGATCATGCGGCTCGGCGACGCCTCTCGCATGAGGGTGGAGACGATCTCCACCGGTGCCCTGACCCTTGATCTTGCCCTGGGTGGTGGTTACCCGAAGGGCCGGGTAGTGGAGATTTACGGCCCAGAAAGTTCCGGTAAAACCACTCTCACCCTGCATGCGATTGCTGAAGTGCAGAAGCGTGGTGGTGTGGCGGCCTTCGTGGATGCGGAGCATGCCCTGGATCCCGTCTATGCAGCTTCGTTGGGTGTGGATGTTGAGAACCTTCTGGTCTCTCAGCCCGATACCGGTGAGATGGCTCTGGAGATCGTCGATCAACTGGTGCGATCGGCGGCGGTTGATCTTGTCGTTATCGACTCGGTGGCCGCTCTCACTCCCCGCGCCGAGATCGAGGGAGAAATGGGAGACCTGGCGGTTGGCAGTCAGGCGCGTCTGATGAGTCAGGCCATGCGCAAGATCACCGGCAACATCGGTAAGTCGGGTTGCACCGTCATCTTCCTCAATCAGCTGCGTCTCAAGATTGGTGTGACCTACGGCAATCCAGAGACGACCACTGGAGGCAATGCGCTCAAGTTCTATGCCTCGGTTCGCCTCGACATCCGTCGGATTCAGACGCTCAAGAAGGGGACGGAGGAATTCGGGATCAGGGCCAAAGTGAAAGTGGCGAAAAACAAGGTGGCGCCACCCTTCCGCATTGCTGAGTTCGACATTCTGTTTGGCCGCGGCATCAGCACCCTGGGCTGTTTGCTTGATCTCGCCGAAGAGACAGGCGTGGTTGTGCGCAAGGGCGCTTGGTACAGCTACGAGGGAGACAACATCGGGCAGGGTCGCGACAACACCATCACCTGGATGGAGGAGAACCCGGAATCGACGGCCACGATTGAGACGCTCGTCCGTCAAAAGCTGACGGAAGGTTCGGAAGTGAAGTCGAATTCCATGCGGCCCCTGGCGGCTGCCGCGAAGGCGACTGTCGATAAGTCGACTCCGGATAAGGCGCCGGAAGCGGCTGCTTGATCTCAGCCGGCTTGGGTCAGTGACTGCTTGCCGCAGACCTGGCCCTGCTGAGCCAGTTCAGCCATTCGCTGTAGTTCCTGGATGGCTTCTGCTCCCTCCAATTTCACGAGTTCTCGGCCATTGCGGGATTCCACCCAGCTGATGCCGAAATCGGAGACAAGAAAGCGCACGATATGGCTGTCGCCGATGTCAGCCACAAAAGAGGCGCCATGGCCATCGCGGCCATCGCCGCAGGAGTAACAGGTGGCTGTGACACCGGCACTTTGCAGGCTGCCGGCGAGGGCCTGCAGGCTCATCACCAAGTCTTCGACGACAGACCTGTAGTGCTCGGCTAAACGCGGAAACATGATTGAGTCTCCAGTGAGACCAATCCTAAAAGTTTTCTTTCGTTTCCGCGTGTTTGGCCCGGCTGGCCGATCAGGGGGTATCCGAGAGTGTCCACCAACCTGCGGCGGGTCCGATGAATCGCACCGTGATCCATAGGACCACCATGGCTCCGATGCCGATCCAGGCGCCGCGTGTGGTCACCGCCATGAACTGCTGTGTCTGATTGCGTGTCAGAGGAAGCCAGGACACCACTCGCGGCGATGTATCCGGTGCTTTGGTGTTGGCCTTGGACTGACGAGGGGGTAGGCCCTGTGCAGCTCGGCGGCGTGCTTCTCCCATGCACTTTTGCGCGTTGGACGGAGGTTAGGTGTTGTTCAGTCCGGCAGCAGTCGCTGCAGTGGAATCCAGGGCTCAAGCCGATGCAGCACCTGATCACCCCAACTGCGCCCTCGGAGACGACCATCAAGGATGGCTAGGCGTCCACCGCTGCGTCGCAGTGGTGCAATGGCTGCTGGGATCAAGCTCAATGCTTCCGGCAAAAGCAGGGTGCGGAACCAGTCTTCGCCCTGTTGTTTCATGCGTTCCACCCTTGCTGAGGTGAGTGGATTGTCCAGGCTGGCGAGGGGAAGCATGCCGATAATCAGCTGCGCTGGAGAGGGGAGATGCTCCTGATGCTCAAGCCACCAGTCCCAACTGCAGGTCACCACACCATTGCTTTCGGGTGCAGTCGATTCATGGTCCACACGGCGTCCGAATTCGGCAGCCAGGGAGCTGGTGAGCTGGCGCCGTAGTTGGTCGTCATTGATCAGCAGGATGGTCATTCCCGCCTGACCAAGGATGAGCCGTCTGCTCTCCTCAAGGAGATGTTGCGAATAGATCCGTGTGTTCGGCAGCGGCTGGCGGCGGGGGGCATAGAGAGGGAGGGGTTCATTGAGCTCCCGTTCGCGCAGTGTTGCGCGGACGTCGGGGACCACCCCCGCCTGCTCAAACTCCAGATCCAGCCTTGCGTTATCTCCATTGCTGCTAAACATCAGGCAGGGGTGATCATGCAGAACCCCCCGCAGAAGTTGAAGGGGTTCCAAGGGGGCCAGCTGCCAGCGCCATTGGAGCAACCGGTGATCGAGTTCAGCCCACTCCGTCCAGTCCGCCGGGTTGATCTTGCGGAGCTTGTCCCAGGGCTCAGGGCTCGATGGCATCAGCTGGAGGAGGTCACGCAGCGCTTGCCCTGCTGAGCCCTCGAGTCGCACCGCGCCCCCTGGTCGCGTGGCTCCAGCGAACAGCTGTCGGCTCATCCGGTCATGCAGCTCCATCAACCCGGCTTCAGCCTGTGGGCAGGCCTGGCGAAGCTCGTCCCAGTGTTGGGGGGTGATCTCAAACGTGAGGGCGTTGCGCATTCGACGGCTCAACTGATCCATCTCCGGGATCAGTAGTTGTCGCGTGCCCAAGTGCCCGTCCCGATGGGCCTGAATCAGCTCTGCAACATCCATCAACCAGAGCTGTGCCCCCTCAGGTGGGGTTGTCCCTTGCCAGCAGGGAAGGCGTAGGCCCTGATTGCGTAAACGGGGCAATTCCAGCTGGAGCAGGCGCCGACGCTGGTGGGGCGTCAACACAAGAGCCCCAGCTTCGGGAGCCAGACAAAGCGGCACAAGAAGACCGAGCCACCAACGTTCGCTGCTGCTGGGGGGGAGTTGGACGAGCGTTGTATCGCGACGCCTCAGGCTTCTGGCCACCAACCGGCTCAGGGTCAGGTGGTGGGGCCAATCCGATTCCTCCTGGCGGAGCAGGGTTTTGATCTGATGGTGGGCCTGGGCTTCCAACATCGTCAAACCCTAAGCAGGGCTCCCCCTGTGATTGGTTCATGGCAATCCATCCATCAACATGGCTTTACGACCCTGCAGGAGTGATGGCGGTGCAACCGGGAAGGGTGGGGATCGTTGGCCTTGGATTGATTGGGGGATCCCTCGGTCTCGATCTCCAGGCGCAAGGTTGGACGGTGCAGGGTCTCGTGCATCGTCAGATCACGGCGGATCGTGCCATGGCCCGGAGGCTGGTGGGAACGGTGTCGACGGATCCGCGCTGCCTCGCGGATTGCGATGTGGTGATCCTGGCCTTGCCGATTCCCTTATTGCTGAACCCACCTGATGAGTTGGTGGCCGCCCTGCCTGAATCAGCGGTGGTGACCGATGTCGGTTCGGTTAAACAGCCCGTTTTGGAGGCTTGGCGCCAACGGCATCCCCGCTTTGTGGCGAGTCACCCGATGGCGGGTACGGCCCAGGCGGGCGTCGATGCCGGTGTGCTGAATCTGTTCCGAGGTCGCCCCTGGATCGCAACTCCGGATGCTCAAACGGACCCCATCGCCCTGGACCAGGTGCGTGATCTTGCCCTCAGCTTGGGTGGACATTGGCTGACGTCCACCGCCTCTCAACACGACCAGGCCGTTGCTTTGATTTCGCATATGCCAGTGCTGGTCAGTGCCGCACTGCTGCGTGCGGTGGGCGATGAGCGGGATCCGGAAATCCGGCAGCTGGCGATGGTGCTGGCCTCCAGCGGCTTTGCCGATACCAGTCGCGTGGGTGGAGGGAATCCGCAGTTGGGGGTGGCGATGGCCTCCACTAATCGAGATGCGGTGTTGCGCGGATTGGCGGCCTACCGCTGGAGCCTCGAGCAGCTCGAAGATGCCGTGCTCCAGCAAAACTGGTCTCAATTGGAGTTGGAATTGCTGCGAACGCAAACCCTGCGCCCAGATTTTTTGAGGGCACCTGGAGAGGTCAGCTCCGAAAGCTGAGGGGCTTTCCCCGTTCCGCCATGAGCTGACGGCAGGCATTAAGGGCAGACAGGCTGACCCCTGCTGTGCCCTCGCCTGGGTGAAGGCTGTCGCCGCAGAGCCAAAAACCTGGCATGGGCGTTCGTCCTGCCAGGCCAAAGGGGCCAAACCGGCTGGGATGCTGCCCGAGTCCCCCAACCATTCCATTGGGACGCCCCGTCCAGCCGGCGAAGCCCCGTGGCGTTGCCAGCTCAGCGTGCAACCAGGCATCCTCCCGAAGGTTGAGCCAGCTGTTCAGTTCTGCTTGGATCAGGGTCATCATTTCTTGCTTTCGCTGCTGATAGTCCGTCTCCGGCAAGCGGCACCAGTCACCCGTTGGAGTGAACACGCTGGCGATCAAGGTGGCCTGTCCCCGGGGCGCGCGCCCGTCGCCCTCGCGGCTGACAGAGACAAATAGGGATCCCGGGGATGCGCAGCCGCGCTGGAGATGGCCTGGGCAGGGATCGGGCAGGGCATCACGAGATACCGCTCCGTAGAGAACCAGCGCACCACTCGGTTCATGCAGGTTTTCTAGTCGCCTTCGATATCCCTTGGGCAGCTGATTCAGATCGATCAGTTTCAACAGGCACTGGGGGGGAAGGCTGCAGACCACATCGCGACTGTTGAGTTGTTTGTGCTCGTCTCCGGCCGTGGTGACATGAACTTGCCAACCGGATGAGCAGGGCTGCAGTTTGGTAACCCGATGCTTCAGAAGCACGTTTCCGCCGTCACGCTGAATGGCGGCCACCAGCTGGTCGCTCAGCACCTGCATCGATCCCTCCAAATGCCAGAGACCCAGTGGCGCTTGAGCCATCTGTAGGACTGTGGCGCCGTAGAGAGCGGCGGTGCGATTGGCCGGCTCCTGGGAGTACAGCTTCAGCTGGAGGTCGAGAAAGCGCCGGAGCCGTTGATCTTGACCGCACCCACAAAGCTGCAACAGATCGGCGATGGTGAGACCTGTGAACAGCCCCGATGCAAGCGTCGCGGGACGCAGTGCCCGCAGCATGGTGCCGAGATCCCAGAGGGAACGCGGTGTCACCACGGGATCCTGGTTGGCGAACTGCCAGTTGCTCGAATGCAACTGATGGCAAAGGCTCCAGAAAGGTTTGCTGCCAGGAAACTGATGCTCCCGTTCAGCGGCCCACGCTTCCGGGTCATGCCAGAGGGGAATGGGAGGGGAGCCATCGCCCAGGTCCACCACACACCCCGGGTTCAAAATCTCCGCTTCGGGAAGAGGCACGTTCAGATGCTTCAGCAGTCGTGCATGACTGCCCCCCGGCTCCAGACCGGCGACCTGGGTCGCCCCAACATCGAACACCCATCCACGGCGACGGAATGTTCCGGCACATCCCCCCGTTTGGTGGTGCGCTTCCAACAGGGTGACCTTGACGCCATCGCGTGCCAGCAGTGCCGCTGCGGTTAAGCCTGCGATGCCACCGCCCACCACGATCACGCTGGAATCGCTCACGACGCTCTGAAGAATCGAGCCATGCTGGCAAGAGAGGGGGCCTGATGAGGATGAACAGCGAACTGCGCCTCGAACTCACAGCGGAGGGTGGCCCGTTGGCGGGGGCTGACATCGCTGATGTCTCGCCCGTGGGTGGCGGTTGCATTCATCAGGCCTGGAAACTACTTCTCAGTAATGGCCAGGTGTTGTTTGCCAAAAGCGGCGGCTTAAGCGCGCTGCCCCTCTTTGAGGTGGAGGTGGAGGCCCTTGAGGCCTTGCATGCCCATGCAGACAACACGTTTTTGGTTGTCCCGCAGCCCTTGGCTCTGGCAGCACTGCCCCATGGTGCGGCGCTGCTGTTGCCTTGGTTGGATTGTCGTGGCAGTGACCAAGCAGCCCTCGGCCGGGGGTTGGCACTGCTGCACCAGTCGTCCATGGCATCCAGCCCAGCACGTTTCGGCTGGCACCGTGATGGTTTCATCGGTGCTGGTTCCCAGCCGGGTGGTTGGCGGGGCGATTGGGGATCTGCATTTGTGGAGTTGAGGCTGCGCCCCCAACTCGAGGCCCTTGATGGGTTGAATCAAGCTTCAATCGACTTGGACCCATTGTTGTATCGCCTTGCAGAGCACCTGAATGAGCATCAACCGCGTCCTGCGTTGGTGCATGGCGATCTATGGGGTGGGAATGCCGCCAGCCTCGCCGATGGACGGGGAAGCATTTTTGATCCCGCCAGTTGGTGGGCTGATCGGGAAGTCGATCTGGCCATGACCCAACTGTTCGGGGGCTTCGGGGAAGAGTTCCGATCTGCCTATCGGAAGGTGCTTCCTGAGGTTCCAGGCGCTGACGGTCGGGTGGAGATCTACAACCTGTACCACCTGCTCAACCACGCCAATTTGTTTGGGGGCGGTTATATCCACCAATGTCGAGCCAGTCTTAGCGAACTGGCTCGACTGCTTTGAGGATCAGCCCAGGTACTCCTGTCGGAGTGTTTGAACACGCTGAACGAGGGCGTTGCGCTTGTCGCTGGTGGTCAGGTTCTGCCAGCTCCATTGGCCGACCACGACCAAGCCGAGCAGTTCAAGTAGCCCCGGAACGATCGGTAGGAGATTGATCGTGTCCAGGATGCCCTTGATCAGAATCTGGGCAATGATGACGGCGGCAAAGATGCCAACGATCTTGCCGATGCGTCCCATCTGACTCCAGTCGACCTGGTCAAGGGTGTCGTTCACCTTGCCCAGAACGTCGCTGTAGCGCTCAGCAAAGGAGGTGGTGTCTTCCTGAGCAGGAGTGTCGATGGGTGTCGTCACAGTTGTGTCGGCATCCTTGACTTCAGTGGGGGCGTCACTCATGGAAACGACCATGTCATTCGCTATTTCAGCTGAGGGTATCGGTGAGACGCGATATACGCCATCCGTGCTGCAAATTGATTACCGATGCCACACGGATCTGTGCTGCACGCTCCTGGCACCTCACCCCGAGGAGGGTTGTGCATTGCTGCTTGGCGAACGGGTCTCGCCAGGGATCTTGAGACTTCAAACGGCCTGGCCCTGTTGCAATGTCTGGGGGCGAGGAGGATCAGAGCAGCAGCCCGTCATCGGCCGCCGCCGCAGATTTCTGGTGGACCCCAGAGAACAGCTTGCAGCGCAGCGTTGGGCTCGTGCACGTCATCAACGTTGTCTTGGCGTGGCCCACTCCCATCCGGCTTCCCCCGCAGTGCCATCTCATCACGATCGGCTTTGGGGAGAGACTGAAGGTCTGATGCTGATTCTTTCGGCTTCTGTTGGGTTGCGAGCCTGGTGGCTGCATGGCGACCGCACCGTGGATGAAATTCCCATCCAGCTTTGGGACACTCACAACCATGCAGGACCAATCGATACTGAGTGCTGATGAGCGGGGTCGCTATGCCCGCCATCTGATCCTTCCCGAGGTTGGCTCGGCAGGACAGCTCCGGCTGAAATCTTCGTCTGTGCTGTGTGTTGGCAGCGGGGGGTTGGGATCTCCTCTGCTGCTTTATCTGGCTGCGGCAGGCGTTGGCCGCATCGGAATCGTGGATGGTGATGTGGTGGAGCTCTCCAATCTTCAGCGTCAGGTGATCCACAGCACAAGTGGGGTTGGTCGTTCCAAGGCTCGTTCGGCAGCAACTCGAATCCATGAGCTCAACCCCCACTGCCAGGTCGATGTGCACGAACACATGCTTGATGTGGACAACGCCTTGGATCTCATCGGTGCCTATGACCTGGTGTGTGACGGCACGGATAACTTCCCCAGTCGCTATCTGATTAACGACGCCTGCGTGTTGCTCGGCAAGCCTCTCGTTTATGGCTCCGTGCAGCGCTTTGACGGCCAGGTCAGCGTGTTCAACCGCACGCCGATGAGCCCTAACTACCGCGATTTGCTCCCAGAACCTCCCCCGGCTGAGTCTGTTCCGTCTTGTGCAGAGGCTGGGGTGATGGGCGTGATGCCGGGGCTGATCGGTCTGCTTCAGGCCACGGAAGCGATCAAGCTGATTACGGGGATTGGTTCCTGTCTGGATGGTCGGCTGCTGGTAGTGGATGCCCTGGCGATGCGATTTCGGGAACTCACCCTCCGCGTTGATCCCGATCGACCGAAGATTGAAAGCCTGGTTGACTACCGCGACTTCTGCCGTCCGGCGTCATCGGAGATGGAATCCATCAATGTCATGGAGCTGAAGGCCCTGCTCGACTCCGCTCCAGGCGAGATTGTGCTTGTCGATGTACGCAATCCCGCTGAGGCAGAGGTGGCGTCGATTGATGGCAGCCATTTAGTCCCGTTGGCCTCATTGGAAAGTGGAGAGGCGATCGATCGAATCCGCTCCCTTTCGGAGGGTCGGCGCCTTTTGGTGCACTGCAAACTCGGGGGGCGCTCTGCGCGTGCCGTTGAGCTGTTGGGGCAGCAGGGCATCGCGGCCACGAATGTGACAGGCGGGATTGATGCCTGGTCGCAGCAGGTGGATCCTGGGGTTCCTCGATACTGAACCCCAGGGTTAGTAATCCACCCCTCGCTTGAGATCGACACCCTGTTCGGCGTAGTGCTTGTGGCACACCATCTCTGAATGGATGCTCGCTAGATCGAAATAGGCGGGAGGGTTTTTGCAGCGACCGGTAATGATCACTTCGGTTTCCGCCGGTTTTCGGAGCAGTGTCTGCAGTATCGGTTCGACCGGCAGCAGCTCTAAGTCCACTGTGGGGTTCAATTCATCGAGGATCACGGTCTTGTAGAGGCCACTTGAGATGGCAGCCCTTGCGATCTCCCAGGCCCGCTCGGCTTCCACGTAGTCAATCGGTTCCTGCTGGCCCCGCCAGACGATCGCATCACGGCCGGAGCGGAGGTGGTCCACCAGATGGGGATAACTCTCGCGAAGGGCGGCGATCGCCGCGTCTTCGGTGTAGCCGCTCCCGCCTTTCAGCCATTGCAGGATCAGAACCCGATGGCTCTTGTCTTGGCTGATGCCCCGACCGATGGCCTGCAGGCCCTTCCCGAGCGCACTGGTCGATTTCCCTTTGCCTTCCCCGGTGTAGATCTCGATGCCGCTGCTCACATTGAGAGGCACGACCCGGTTGTCGTTCATGCCCGGACGGCGATGGGCCCGCATCTCGGAGTGGAGGTCGGCTTCACGCACCAATGGGGCAGGTGCGGCCCGACCGGTGACGATGATTTCCATCCCCTCCGGCCGGTTGCTGAGGGTGCGGACCACATCCTCAAGATCCAGCAGGCCGAGGTCCAGCACAGGATTGAGTTCGTCCAGCACCACCACTGAGTAGAGGGCACTAGCGATGGCGCCTTTGGCGATCACCCACCCCCGCTGAGCTTCCTCTCTGTCGAAGCGGGTGGCTTCCTCCGCCGTGAAGTGGTCGGCCCTTCCGGTGCGTAGGTGGTCGATCAGGTGTGGGAAGCCCTGCTGCAAGGCTTCGATGGCCGCATCCTCGTCGTAGGCACGGCCGGGACCCTTGAGGAAGCGCAGCAGCAGTACACGGGTCTGCCGCTGCTCGCAGATGCCGAGTCCGATCGTGCGAAGAACAACCCCAAGGGCGGCTTGGCTTTTGCCCTTGCCCTCGCCGTCATAAATGTGCAGCTGTCCATGGCTGCGCTCGCGACTGTCCGCTGCGGTGACGATGCCGATGCTTTGAGGCATGGGGGCGGCTCTTACCGTTGGAGCCTACAGAGATCAAACGATTTTCCCCGCTGATGTTTCGGTTGCAGGAGCCTTTGGCGGATCGTGAGCAGCAACAGCTGGCTGAATTGCGGCAATGGATGGATGCGCAGTCAGCCCTGTGTGTGGCGTACTCCGGTGGTGTCGACAGCACCCTTGTGGCGGCGATGGCCTACGAAGCCAAGGGCGATGCCGCCCTGGCGGTAACGGGGGTCTCTCCGGCCCTGGCGCCGCATCTGTTGCGGGAGGCGCGTAATCAGGCCTCGTGGATTGGCATTCCGCATCGGGAGTGTGCAACGACCGAGTTAAACGACCCCGACTACAGCAGCAACCCGGTGGATCGCTGCTTTGCCTGCAAGCGTGAACTGCACCACCACCTTCAGCCCATTGCTGCGGAGGCTGGTGATGCGTTGGTGATTGATGGGGTCAATCTCGATGACCTCGGTGATCACCGACCCGGCATTGCCGCGGCACGAGAGGCAGGGGTTCGCTCCCCCCTGGCTGAATTGTCGATCAACAAAGCAGCGATCCGTTCCCTGTCTCGGGCCCTCGGTTTTCCCTGGTGGGACAAACCAGCGCAGCCTTGCTTGGCGTCTCGCTTCCCCTACGGCGAAAGCATCAGCGCTGAACGGCTGAAGCGGGTTGGACAGGCGGAAGCCTGGTTGATCGCCAGGGGGTTCAGCACCGTCCGCGTTCGATCCCATGGGCTCGCGGCACGGATTGAGGTGCCCAGTGACCGGATTCGCGCTGTGCTCGCGCTCGCGGAGAGAGAACCTCTGGTCGAGGCCTTTCGCTCCCTTGGTTTCACCTCCGTCAACCTTGACCTCGAAGGTCTGGTCAGCGGCAAGTTGAACCGCCGCTGAACTCTTGCCGGTCTGTTCAGCTGGGGAGCTGGGTCGGTGTCTCGACGGGTTCTCTCACTCCACTGGCAATAGCTGCAGGCGTTTCGCGCAGAAAGCTTTTCAGCGCATGGCGTTTCGCTTGAAGCTCCGTGCAGAGAATCGCGCAGGCCTGCTCCGGCATGGTGTGGTCACCACAGGTGAACACATCAACGGCTGCGTAGCCGGATTCCGGCCAGGTGTGGATGGAAATGTGGGATTCCGCCAGCAGGGCCAGACCCGTGACCCCCTGGGGCTGGAATTGATGGGTGATCAGGTTCAGCAGCGTTGCGCCAGCGCCTTTGGCTGCTGAGGTGATCGTTGTGCGGATAAAGGCTTCGTCGTCGAGCCGGTTTGGATCGCAGTCGTAGAGCTCGAGAATGCAGTGTTTACCGACCATGTCGGTGGCATGAATCTCAGTTGTCCCCCATCCCGGGTTGGGATGCAGTTCAGAGAGGGTCTGCTCCATCAGGCGATGAGAGAAAAACAGGTCCGCCACCCTATCTGATGTTCAGGTCTGGTCTCAGGTCTCTTGCTCCGAGAATTTGGGCCTGCTGCTGCCAACCGCCGCCAAAGCCTTCGAGGTGGGTGGCGCTCACCAGGCATTGATGCGATTCGCCCACGGCTTCGAGCAGGAGCTGCTGCCGGGTTGGATCCAGTTCGGCGAGCACATCATCCAGCAGCAGCAGCGGTGGCTCTCCGCACAACTGGGTCACCAACTCCAGTTCAGCCAGCTTTAGTCCCAGCACCAGCGACCGCTGCTGGCCGGCGGAACCAAACCGACGAGCCGGACTGCCGCCTAAGAGCAGCGCGATTTCATCCCGGTGTGGGCCCACGCGGCAGTTGCCGAGGCGTTCCTCGTCGTCTCGCTGCTTGCGAAGTTGCTCTTCGATGGCGAGTCGCCATGGTTCTTCAGCGTCTTCTCCGTCGAGTCGGCTGCCGGGCTTGTATTGCAATTCCAGAGCTTCTGTCCCACCACTGAGGTGGGTTTGCCAGCGCTGGGCGATTGGTTCCAGCCGTTGCAGGGCCCGTTGACGCCGACGGTGAATTCTGGTGCTGACCAGCGCCATCTGGACGTCAAAAGCGTCGAGCAGCGCATGGCGTTCGGCGCTGGGGGTCTGTCTCTGGCGCCAGAGCTGGCTGCGTTGTCGCAACAACCGGTTGAGCCGTGCCATCAGATCGGCATAGACCGGTTCGAGCTGCAGCACGACCCGGTCAAGCCACTGCCGGCGTAGGCCGGGTTCGCCTCGCACCAAATCAAGATCCAGGGCGCTGAAGCCGATGCAGCGCAGCGGACCAATCAGGTCTAGCTGCCGATCAAGCAGCTTTCCGTTCCGCTTGGCCTGCCGCCCTCCCTGGCGACGAAGTTCCAGTTCCAGACGATCACCATCCCCCACGTCTGCACGGATCAGGGCCTGGGGTTTGTCCCACTGGATGAGATCCCGATCATTGCTGCAGCGATGGGAGCGGAGGCTGCCCAGCAACTCAACCGCCTCGAGCAGGTTGGACTTACCAATTCCGTTGGGTCCGATCACCAGCAAGCGCTGCTGCGTCAGTTCAAGCTGCAGAACGGTGTGGTTCCGGAAGCCCTGCAGCTGGAGCCTGTGTAGCCGGATGGGTGCAGGGGCGAACAGTGAGTAAGGTACTTGTATCGGGTCGGTTGCCGCTCGATATCACTGCGGCTTACCGCCGATCAGTGGGCATGTAGCTCAGTTGGATAGAGCATCAGATTCCGGTTCTGAGGGTCGGGGGTTCGAGTCCCTCCATGCTCGTGTTTGACCTCAATGTCTCAGCTCAGGCTGAGTCCCATGGCTCGGATGCCATTGGGATCAATCAGAAAACCTTGCTCTTTGAGAGCCTGCAGTGCATCTGCTGGTGCCGAGATCGAAAGGCTGCAGCCTGGTAGATCCCGACGCAGGATTTGCAGGGCACGATGCACCAGCACAGCGAAGAGGATCGCTTGGTTTGGCCCCGGTTTCGCTGCCAAATTCCAAAGATTGGCGTTGAGGGCTAGATCACTCGTGGCCCGCACAAATCCAATCAGTTCCCCATTCGACTCATCCAGGATGCTGATGTGCCACAGACTGCGCTGAAGGGCGAGCTCCCAGCGTTCTGCCGGATGGGTTGATTCCCCACAAGACATCAGCAAGGTGTTGAGCTGTTCAGACGTTGGAGGGGTCGATGTCTCAAGTCGCGTGCCCTGGGGCAACGGTGGAATCGAGGGTTGTTGAAGGAACGACAGCACAGTGGCTCAACCGGTGTTGCGCATGCCGGCTGCAATGCCATTGAGGGTGAGCAATGCACCCCGAAGCAGCTCACTGCGGCTGTAGGTGCGTGTGTCTTCGGGCGCTCCCGGGGTTTCGCTCATGGGCGGTTGCCGGTTCTGATCACGCAGTCGCTTCAGCAGCGCAACCTGGAGAAAGCCCAGGGGAACGATGGTGCGATTGCGCAGATCAACGGACAACTGCAGCCCTTGATCAGCTCCCAGCAGTCGGTTTTGTCCCGTGATTTCCAGCACCAGCTTGCGGGTGAGTTCGTATTCCTTGGCGATCACCTGGAAGATCGCTTCAAAGGCCTCTCGCTGTTCGGGGTGCCCCAGGCTGTTCATGTAGTGATGAGCCAGGTCGAGATCCACCTTGGAGAGGGTCATTTCTACCTTTGAAATGAGCATCCGGAAGAACGGCCAGCGTTGATGCAGGCGGCGCAGCAGATCGAGTTGTTCGGAGTCGCTGCCCACTTCTTCCGACAGAGCTGTGCCGAAGCCAAACCAGCTCGGCAGAAGAAATCGGCTCTGGGTCCAACCGAAGACCCAGGGGATCGCCCGCAGACTGGACAGGTCTTTTGCGCCTGTTTTGCGTCGGGCCGGTCTGCTGGAGATCTGCAGTTTGCTGATTTCCTCGATCGGAGTGACTTGCTGGAAGAACGCCACCAGATCGGGATTGTCGTGAACCAAAGCCCGGTAATGCTCCCTTGACCGGGTGGCGAGGCGACTCATCAGCTGATTCCAGCTTGGCGTCGCATCCAGCTGGTTGGTGACCAGGCTGTTCTGAACCACGGCCGTGGTCACGGTCTCCAGGTTGTACAGCGCCAACTCGGGCAGGCTGTACTTGGAGTTCAGTACCTCACCCTGTTCGGTGATTTTGATCCGGCCCTGCAGCGTGCCGCTGGGTTGGGCCAGGATCGCCTGGTAAGCCGGCCCTCCTCCACGACTGACAGACCCACCGCGGCCGTGGAAGAGGCGAAGCGCCACATCCTGGCGGCTGGCGAGTTCCTGAAGTGCGATCTGAGCCTGGTGAATCTCCCAGTTGCTGGAGAGAAAGCCGGAATCCTTGTTGCTGTCTGAGTAGCCCAGCATGAGCTCCTGCAGCGGCTGTTTCTGTTGGCCTGCAACCGGTAGGAGTTCGCGGTAGAGCGGCGTTTTAAACAACCCCTCCATCACCGCGGGGGCCCGTTGGAGATCCTCCACGGTTTCGAACAGCGGCACCACCAGTAGGGAGGCCCGTTTGTTCGGAGGGTCCACCAGACCCGCCTCTTTCGCCAGCAGCAGAACCTCCAAAAGATCCGATGCCGTGTGGCTCATCGAAATCACATAGGAGTTGCAGATCCGCTGGCCGAATTCTTCCTGGAGGCGCTGCAGCATTCGGAATACCGCCAACGTCTCTGATGTCGGCGCTGACCAGCTGGTGGCTGGCGGAATCAGGGGCCTGCGGGTCTGCAGTTCCTGGAGGAGCCATGCCATCCGCTGCGTTTCATCCATGTCCCCGTAGGCCTGGGGCAGTTCCAGGTTGCGGGTGAGTTCATCGATCGCATCGCTGTGGCGGGTGCTCTCCTGACGGATATCAAGGCTGGCCAGCGAAAACCCAAAGATGTGCACCTGGTGCAGCAGCGTGTCGAGCTGTTCGCAGCTCAATTCGGTGCTGACGAGGCTGTTGCGGACCAACTCCAGGTCACTGCGGAACTGATCCACCGAGGTGTAGTGGAGAACATCGGCTCCGCCGAGTCCGTCCTTGGGATCGGTCAGGGCTTCACAGGGCATCTGCCAGCCCGCCTCCGACAGCTGATTGTTGCGGGCGAGCGTGCGCTCAAGCTTTTCGAGCACGTAGCAGAGCTTCAGCCGGTAGGGCTCCAGTCGGTATCGAGCTGCTCTGCGCTCGTAGATCTCCGGGAACCGGAGCCGATCCATCTCCAGCGACTCCAACAGTGATGGCGCCACCTGACTCCACTGCATGGAGATGCTCAGTTGCTGGCGTAGAGATTGGACGGAGTGGATGTACAGCTCCAGCATCAGCTGACGCTGGTAACAGGCTGTTCGCCAGGTGATGTCGGGTGTCACTGAGGGGTTGCCGTCCCGATCGGAACCCACCCAGGAGCCAAATGTGCAGAAGGATGCCTGGGGGACCTGGACATCGGGGTAATGCCGATGCAAAGCAGTGATCAGCCTCTTACGCAGTTTCGGCATCGCGTCAAACAACACCTGCTGGAAGTAGTGCAGGGTCGAATCCACCTCATCGATCACGGTGGGTTTGAACTGGTGGAGTTCATCGGTCCGCCACCACAGTCGGATTTCCTCTTCCAGTTGGTCGCGACACTCCTCGCGCAGCTGATTCGCGAGAGGGTTGTCTGATTGAAGTTGCTGGAGCAAGTTGGCCACACGTCGCTGCTTGTGACGCACTGTGTGCCGAACGATCTCCGTGGGATGGGCGGTGAACACCAGACGGATATCCAGCTCCCGCAGCAGGTGCTCCACCTGCGCGGGGGGGACGTTCATCCGACGCAGCCGCTCGAAGACTTCTCCAAAGGTGGCTGGATCAGTCTGATTGGCGAGAGGGGGCGCAAAGGGATCAAAGGCGTCCCGTTGAGCCGATTCAGCACTGAGATTCGGTCGCAGGCTATCGAGATAGCTGTCTTCCTCGATCCGTTGCTCAAGGATGTTGATGAGCTGGAAATAGAGCGAAAAGGCGCGGGCCGCGGAGATGGCTTCTGAAAGATCCATGGCTCGGATCAGCTCGACGATCGCCTCGCTCGTGCTGTCGCCGTCCCGGCCCTCTAAGGAGACAGGATCACTGAGTTGTTTGAGTCGCAGCAGCCGTTCGCTCTGCTCCGGTGGACACTCACTGCGCAGCACCGTCTTCCAGAGGTCTTCAATCAGATCCAGACGGTGCTGAAGAAGCTGCCCGGCACCGGATGCACCACCGTTGAAGCGTGCTGTCTCGTTGTCGGAGACATGGGTGGTGGACTCGGGCATGAAGTCTCCACGCTGCGACGGACTCAACATGATCATCCCAAACAGGGTTCCTCGGTGGTGATCTGTTGTTCTTCCTGCTGCATCAGCTGGATCCCCTCCCGAAGCAAGTCATCGATGGATTGGCCCCGGGCATGAGCCGCTTCCCAGCGCATCGCCTGGTTGCCGTGGGTCAGCAGTGCATCCAACGGCTTCAAATAAGCACCGAGCTGGAGGGATTCGGCGAGGGGAGCGAGCTCATCAAGCAGCTCCTCAAGCCAGTCCTTGCAGGTGATCGCACGGCCATCCCGCCAATGCTTGAGTTCAGCGTTCAGGCTTGATTGAGAAACGGCTGCATCATTGCTGTCAGCCAGCTGGGCCAGCTCATCCGCGGATAGGACGCTGTTGCAAAGGGGATCGAGGCGATTCATGTCCTCTCTGAGGGCCAGAAGCCGCAGCTCAAGCAGGCAGGTGATCGCCAGCAGCTCATGGGGATTGGTGATGAGATCACAGATGCGTAATTCCAGTCGGTTGAGGTCGTACGGGCGTCGCGGACCATTGGGACGAACGGACGTCCATAGGTGACGTTCGTTGCGCATGGCCCCCGTGGCCAGTTGCTCCTCCACCCACTGGATGTAGTGGTCGTGATCCCGAAATAAGGGAACCGATTGCGGCGTTAGGGGGAATTGATGCCATCTCTGGGAGTGGTGGCTTGTGCTGCGCCCATCCAGAAAGGGGGAACTGGCGCTCATGGCGAGCAGGAGAGCCGCCTCGCAGCGCACGAGCCGGACCGCTGCAAACAACCAGTTCAGATCTGTGATGCCGAGGTTGATGTGAATGCTGGCCGTCACGACCCTGGTGCCGTAAAGCCGCTCGATGAGAGCGTGATAAGCATTGCCGGGGTCCGAGCGTTCGAACCGGCTGCTGTCTCCCAAACTCATGGTGCTGCCTGGAAGAAGCGTGAGCTCCCGCTCGTGCAACCACCGCCTTAATTCCCGTCGGGGAGCAAGCAGTGCCTCGGGGAGTTCGGCGTAATCCCTGATCGGGTCGGTGACGTATTCGAGATTGCGACAGTCCGGTTCTGTTACGAAGCCAGTTAGTTCCCTGGCAACGTCGGTGGCGACGCCGACGTTGGCTCCGTTGGGCTGACCGGTGAACAGTTCGACCTCGAAGCCTTTCAGTAGAAGGTGTTGTGCTGTCATCCCGGCGGGTTCAGGCAAGCCAGTGCTGTCAGCATTCCCCGTGCTTTGTTCAGGGTTTCCTCGAATTCAGCCGTCGGTTGTGAATCGGCAACGATGCCGGCCCCGGCCTGTACTTTGACCCGGCATCCCCCACCGTCTCGTGGTTGCACCACCATGGTTCGGATCGTAATGGCCGTGTTGAGGGCTCCGGCCAGATCGACGGATCCATAGACCCCGGAATAGGGGCCGCGCGCATCGGGCTCAAGCGTATGGATGAGTTGCATGGCACGGATCTTCGGTGCGCCGCTGACGGTGCCGGCTGGAAAGGCCGCCATCAGCAAATCCCACACATCGTGCGTCGGGGCCAGGCGTCCTTCGACTTGGCTGACGATGTGCATGACGTGTGAGTAGCGCTCGATCACCATGAGGTCTTGCACCGCCACGCTTCCGGGTTGGCAGACCCTGCCGAGGTCATTGCGTCCCAGGTCAACCAGCATCACGTGCTCAGCGCGCTCTTTGGGGTCGGCCAGCAGATCAGCTTCCAGCTCTCGATCTTCTAGTGGCGTGGCTCCCCGTGGCCGGGTGCCCGCGATGGGCCGCAGGCTGGCATGGATGCCATCTGCGGCAGGCTCGGCTTGAACCATCACCTCCGGGCTTGAGCCGATCAGTTGCCAGTCTCCAAAGTCGAAGAAGGCCATGTAGGGAGATGGATTCACCATCCGCAAACTGCGATACAGCTCCAGGGGCGACTGAGGAACGTCGGTCTCAAGGCGCTGACTGATCACCAGCTGAAAGACATCGCCGGCCGCGATGTGTTCTTTGGCAGTGTCGACGGCGGCTTCGAATTCATCGCGGCTGCGGTTGGAGCGCACTGCGGGCAGTTCTTTGCTTCTGCCATCCCAGGTCAGCGGTTGGACGGCCGGAAGAGGTGCATCCATCTGTTGGCGCAGGTCGTCAATCCGTTCGATAGCGGTCCGCCAGGCCTGTTCCTCATCCGCGCCATTGGATAAGTCGCCGAAGGCGACGGCGGTGATCTGCCGTTTCACCTGATCAAAGATCAGGAGCGCGTCCATCAGCATCCAGATCCCGTCCGGGGGATCGGATGCGGCTCGGGGATGCACCGCAACGGTTGGTTCAATCCATTGGATCAGTTCGTAGCCCCAAACGCCATAGAGCTGTCCCAGAGGGGGCAAGCCCGGAAGGTTGACGCAGGCGTAAGGCGCTAAGCAGTCGCGGAGTGATTCAAACGGGTTGCCGGAGAAATCATCTGTATGACCGTCGCGCCAGGTGCGTGTCAGACAGTCATTCCTGGCTGATGCTGTCCAGAGGGGATCGCAGGCGATCACACTCCAGCGACCAAGGGTTTCGCCTCCTTCGACGGACTCCAGCAACACACCTGGAGGCCTACCCTCTCCCACCTTGATCCAGGTGGTGAGCGGTGTTTCAAGATCTGCGGGCCAACTCTGAGCCAGAGGGATCAGGTTGGCACCATTGCAAGCCGCCTGATGAAAGGCGTCGCGATCGGGACTGAACATCTCCAGATCATCGCAGCCAAGCCCGGAGATCACGACCTCCGGGCTTGGGGATTGATCGATCAGGCGTCGAAGGTGTTGCGGCCGCTGAACTTGATGTTGGCAGGATTGACGTTTTCGCCGATGCGACGAGCGTTGTGCCCCACCATGGAACGTCCTTCGTTCACCTTCTCGGGGAAAACACCATCCTTGGGATGCAGGAACTCGGTGTCACCACCTGGGTAGATCCGGTAGATCTTGTAGTCCTCGATCCGGGGCTTGAATTTTGTGCGCAGCTGGGTGCCGAGGGCGAGGCACTGCTCTTTGCGGGCGAAATACATTAGGTTTTCGCCTGAGTTCATCAGGGCAGCTCCACCGGTGGGGAGCTCGAAAGCCTGTTCTGTTTTGCTGGTCCAGGTGATCGCGTATTTCTCTTCAGTCTCTGCTGAGTTCAGAAGGCCGCCAGTGCTGGCGATGTGCTGAGGAAGCTGACCATTCAACGCCGTTGCTGCCATGGCTGAAGGAATCCACAAGAGCCGTTACGACTGGAAAGTAGCACCGTCATCGGGCGCTCTTTTGTTCTCCGAAAGCAAGCTTCACACCCGACAACATATTGATCAGTTTCCTGGGGTGTGAACGGGGAAGAAAACGGTGATGTCGCGATCACGTCTGGACTGATAGCGCCCCCCCAGGCTGGCCATCATTTGGCGGGTTGCATCCTGACTCAACTGCAGACTTCCAGTGCTGGGATCCCAGCTCAGGACGGTCCCTACTTCCTCGTGTTGGGGAGCTGTGCCGGGCTCGGTGGCTGAGGTTCTGTTGGGATGCTCCACATGGAGTTGAAGCTTCACTCGCGGGCCCGCCGCTTGGAGATGAAGTGTCAGCTGACTGCAGGGGGCTAGCCCTCTGGTGCAGCGGTCGATCAGACCTCCCAACATCGGTTCCAGCCGTCGGGAGTCACTGAGAATGGCCGGCAGGTCAGCGGTGAGGTCCAGCTCAAGGGTGATCCCTCTCCGATCCAGTTGCTCCGTCCAGCTGGGTGCAAGGGCGGTGAGGATGGCATGTAAATCCGTGCGGGCCAAATTGGCTTCATTGGGTTCCCGTTGAAGCTCGGCGGCATGGAAGATCAGGCCAAAGCGGTCGATCTGTTCGCTGCATTCAACATCGATCTGACGCAAGCGTTTCACGACGATTTCGGGCAGATCCTTCCGCCGCAGCAGAGATCGGATCAATGTTCTGATCGTTGCCAGAGGGGTTCTCACCTCATGGGTGATGGCTTCCAGCAAGTTCAGATCGCCATGGCTGGGGTCTTCTGGCGGGCGCTCGGCCTGGATGGGTTGCAGCATCAGCCCCGGGGCTGTCCCGGTGAGTCGTTCTGTGAGGCGGGGCCAGAACTGTTCTGACCAGGACCCATTGCCCTGCAGGGTGCCGATGGATTCGAGCGCTTTTCGCAGCTGATCGGCCTCTGCTGGTGACTGATGCTCCAGTCGACGCCCTAGCTGCAGCAGGACATCACTGAGTGTTTCCGGGTCAGAACGCATCAGCAACTGACGTTTCTGGGCGGGGCCGTGCAGGGCCAGGGCGACTTGGACCTCGGGCGTGATCACTAGCAGCAGGGGATCGTCCCCGTCATCGCGGCGCAGTGACAAGCGTTGGCATCCCTGCAGCGTGCCTGGCTCATCGCTGCTTGATCGTCCAGGCAGTGCCGTTGGATGAGGACTCAATTGATCCAGGCGCTCTGGAGCCCAGACCCATCCCTGCAGATGTTTCAGCAACTCCGGCTCGTAGAGAGCTGGCAGGGGCGACGCCAGCCAGATTCCACGCTGAATGCCGCGATCTAGCAGGTCCTGTTGCAAGGTCTCCAGAGCTGCCCACCAAAGCCGTCGGACACCGATCTCGTCGCAACGACCCTGGGGCACATCCTGCGCCAGTCGTTGCCGCAGGTCGGTAAAGGTTGGCCCGGTCAACGGAGTTGTGCCAAGGAGCGACGGCTCTGCCGAACCACGGACAGGCAGAGGCCGAGGGCGATGAAATTCACAACCATCGCTGAGCGTCCATAGCTCAGAAAGGGCAGGGGGATTCCAGTGACAGGGCCCAGGCCAATGGTCATGAAGATGTTGACCACCACTTGAAACATCAGCATCGTGCCGATTCCGATCACCACGAGCGATTCGAAGTCGGAACGGGCATTTCGCGCGACTTGAAGCAACCGCGCCATCAATGCAGCAAAGCCAAGAACCACGAGGAGGCACCCAACAAACCCCATCTCCTCGCCTAGCGCGCTGAAGATGAAATCGGTGTGCTGTTCGGGAATGAACCGCAGTTTGGTTAGTTGCCCTTGAAGCAGGCCTGTCCCCAAGACGCCGCCTGAACCGATGCCCACGGTGCTCTGCAGGAGGTGATACCCCCCACCGAGGGGATCCTTGCTGGGGTCAAGGAACAGCACCAAACGATCGCGTTGGTAGTCCTTCAGGCCATGCATCCACAGCCATGGCGTCACTGCAGCCATGGCGCTGTGGATGGCCAAGGTTGCTGTTGCCGCCAGGCGTTTCCAGGGCAGAGAGCGGTAGGCGACAACGACCATCAGTGGAATCCAGATCCCCATTGCCCAGGGGAGAAGCCCTGAGAGAAGGGCAGTCACCAGCGGTGACAGCAGAAGAATCACCCACTCAATCGGCATTCCCGACCAATAGAGCATCGTGAGCATCAGGGCGCCGAACACAAGGGATGTGCCCAGATCAGGCTGCATGAACACCAGGAGCCAAGGCACGGCGATCACGCCCAGCGGGCGCATGAGATCGATCGGTCGTTCTACGGGATGCCGCGATAAGACCGCTGCTACAAGCAGGATCGCGGCGATCTTGGCAAATTCCGACGGCTGAACATGACCCCCGCCGATGCTGATCCAGCGTTGGGCCCCCAGCGCCGTGGTTCCAATGACCCGTACCGCTAGCAGACTGATCACGGTCAGGCCATAGAGGGGAACCAGCAGCGGTCGTAGCCGCTGTAGTGGCAAGCGTTCTAGTCCCAGCGCAAGCAGCACCCCAAAGGCCGCGGTGATCCAGTGGTGATACCAGTCGGCGTAGTCCGCCTGGCGTTGTGTGCTGGCGATCAGCACCCCGGCGATGGCGATCATCCCGATCGGAACACCCCAGAGCACCCACTCCCGGTGCGATCTGCGGCGGTCACGTCGGCTGAACATCGTCAGGCGGGCTGGCTGACGGCCTTCCGCACTGCATCTGCGAGCCCGTTGAACTCTGCGGCGCTGGCTGATTCGCTGCGATTGATCACGATCGGCCGTCCTGTGTCTCCACCTTCCTGCACAGGCATTTCCATCGGAATTTGGGCCAGAAGAGGAACGTCGTAGTCGGAGGCGAGTTGGGCTCCGCCGCCACTGCCGAAGAGGGCATAACGGCAGTCGGGACGATCCGGAGGAATGAAGGCGCTCATGTTCTCCACCACGCCGAGGACGGGAATGCCCATCTGCCGGAACATGGCAAGCCCCCTTCGCGCATCTTGCAGCGATACCTGCTGAGGTGTGGTCACGATCACAACTCCTGCCATCGGAACTGCCTGGGCCAGGGACAACTGCGCATCACCGGTGCCCGGCGGCAGGTCGACGACCAGAACATCCCTCTCACCCCATTCGGCCTGGTAGAGAAACTGACGAATGATGCCGTTGAGCATGGGGCCACGCCAGATCACGGGCTGGTGATCATCGATCAGCAGACCCATGGACACCATGGCGATCCCGCAGGTTTCGATCGGGACGATCCGCTGCTGATCCCCGCTCCCCTGCACCTCCGGTGTTTGATCGGCCACACCCAGCATGGTTGGTGCGTTGGGTCCGTAGATATCGGCGTCAAGGAGCCCCACCCGCAGGCCGGTCTGGGCGAGTGCGCAGGCCAGATTGACGGCCACGGTGCTCTTGCCGACGCCTCCCTTGCCGCTGCTCACAGCGATCACCTGGCGGACTCCTGGGATTGACTGACGTTCAGCCGGCTGTCCGTGGCCTGCTTGGCCAATTCCCCCCTGGCTTGGTGGTTGGCCGATCTCGATCTGGACGTCGTCGATGCCGTCGATGCTCATCAGAGCTTCCCGTGCCTCGGCCACGATTCGGTCTCTCTGACCTTGGGCGAAGCCAGGAAGGCCGAGGCGAAACACGGCCCGCGGCGGACTGATGCGGATCTGTTCGATCCAGCCGAGCTCCAGTGCCGATTTGCCACTGCCGGCATCTTTGACTTGCTGGAGGGCGTGGTTGGCCTGCTCGACCGGGTTCATCAGTTTCATGAGGGCAAGCCGGATCCTAGGGGCGTCGCCCGTGACAGTCCCTCACGGATGCTTGTCCAGGCCTGGGGTGACTTGGTTAGGTTTCGATGTCTTCAGTCTCTGACACATGGTCCGCTCCCTGATTCGCCGCGTCCTCGGACGCCAGGACGTGGGTGTCAGCAACTCCACCCTCGAGCTTCCCCCCAGCGACTCCAGAGATCGGGCTCGGGCAATGGTGATGGGGCTTCAAGACGAGATCTGCGCTGGTCTGGAAGCTCTCGATGGTGAAGGCCGCTTTGCAGAGGAAAGTTGGATAAGGCCTGAAGGGGGTGGTGGCCGCTCCCGGGTGATGCGTGAGGGCCGCGTCTTTGAACAAGGCGGCGTGAATTTCTCAGAGGTTCAAGGGAAAGAACTGCCCCCATCCATCCTCAAGCAGCGTCCGGAGGCCAAGGGTCATCCCTGGTTCGCCACGGGAACGTCGATGGTGCTGCATCCGCGCAACCCCCATATCCCGACGGTTCACCTCAATTACCGCTACTTCGAAGCTGGCCCGGTGTGGTGGTTTGGAGGGGGCGCCGACCTGACCCCCTATTACCCCTTCCTCGAAGATGCTCGCCATTTTCATCGCACCCATCAGGCGGCCTGTGATTCGGTTCATCCGGATTTGCACAAGGTCTTCAAGCCCTGGTGCGATGAGTACTTCTTTTTGAAGCACCGTGGTGAGACCCGCGGCGTCGGCGGCATTTTTTACGACTATCAAGACGCCAACGGCACGCTTTACAAGGGACAGGACCCGGCGGGCCCAGCCGCTCAGGTGTCTGCACGTTTGGGGGCCAGGCCATTGAGCTGGGAGCAGCTGTTCGCGCTCGGCCAGGCCAACGGCAGAGCCTTCTTGCCCTCTTATGCACCCATCGTTGAGAAGCGTCACCCGATGGCTTATGGCGACCGCGAGAGAGAGTTCCAGCTCTATCGCCGTGGCAGGTACGTGGAATTCAACCTGGTCTGGGACCGCGGCACGATTTTCGGATTGCAGACCAATGGGCGTACGGAGTCGATCCTGATGTCTCTGCCCCCGCTCGTGCGCTGGGAGTACGGCTACACCGCAGAGGCCGGATCAAGGGAGGCCTTGCTGACCGAGCTGTTCACCAAGCCTCAGGATTGGCTTGGGGATCCCACCCTCGAAGACCGCTGCCGCCCTCATGGAGCGATCAACTAACTGACGCCCTCAACGAGCGCGTTCACCACCCGTTCAGCCAGGCAGGTCACGGTTTGCTCCCTTGTTCTCGGATCTCTGAGCTTCGTTTCGAGGGGGGGTTCAAGCATGGCGATTTCAAGAATCCCGATGCCGCGCCTTGGGCCTCCAAGGCCTCCCCGAAAATTCCGTGGGAATCGCCCAAAGGCCTGGGCCAAGCTTTCATCGACGACATTGAGTGCACGCACGTTCGCGAGAACGGGAATCAGGCCTGAGCCGAAGCCATGGGGCCGGTAGGCGTCGAAATGGATCTCTAGTACATATTCCCCGCGTTCGGAAAACACTTTGGCTTTCGACCAGTTGGTGGAAGGGTGGTTGTCGTTCGCGATGGTGATTGAGGGAGGGGTGTAAGACCGGATGTTCAAGCCACGTGCTTTGCCTTGGCTGACAACAGCAGCCTGAACCTCGCGGTTCCAGAACAGCTCATCCCGAATGCCCGGTTGCATCGGCGGACGGTTTTGCTGATCCACGGCATAACCCGGTGTTCCGGGACTGGCGGTGCCCTGGGAGTCGGCGTGTCCTGCCATGACGACGATCGGCAAGTTGGTTTGAACAGGGCTGCTACCGACCCAGCTCCCGGATTCCTTCGTGC
Organism: Synechococcus sp. PH41509; assembly: GCF_020514285.1. Lineage (NCBI taxonomy): Bacteria > Bacillati > Cyanobacteriota > Cyanophyceae > Synechococcales > Synechococcaceae > Synechococcus > Synechococcus sp. PH41509. The sequence goes on from NZ_VTLD01000028.1 coordinate 36,938, forward strand.
GCGGGCCCAGCAGCGGGTCTGGCGTGGCGGGCGCGGGACAGGGTTTTGGCTCTGGCGGTGCCGGCGCTAGTTGCTCTGCTGGTTGCTCTTTCGACCCTGGTGCGCTCAGCCAATTGCGCTGTTCAGCAGCCTTGGTCATGGCGAGCGTCACCAGGGACAGCCCTGTGATGGCAAGGCCTGTGGCAAAGCGACGCCGTTGAATCCAGGCCGGCAGACGCATGGTTCAGATGGGGGAGGAGAGCAGGGATCCATCACTGGCGAGTTCAAGGGTCTCGGCCAGTTCCAGTTCGATCGCGATCAATTCGTCGCGATGGGCCCGCAAGCGAATGGCGCTGCCTTCTCCCTCTGGAGGAGGTAGCAACTGCAGTTCTAAGGCTTCTGTGCGTGAGGCTCGCCGTGTGTAAAGAGCTCCGGCCATAGGTCCGAAGCCAATCAACAGCAGGGGCCACCAGTGCAGTTGTGGTGACAGCTGACGCAGAACCAGGGCGAAGCAAGCGGAGCCGATGGCAGCCAGTAGAGACAGCAGGACGGCCAGGGGTTGGCTGGATGCCACCTTCCCCTTAAAGCGGAGCACCTGCCGCTCTGCATCTCCGCCATCTCGGCTCCAGCCGCGAGCCTCCAGCCAAGCGCTGAGCCCGTCGAGAACGGTCAAGGGCGGTTGGGGAGACATCACATCCACAACAGTGGTTCGGTCTTTGCTTGCTGCCCGCAGGAAGAACACCAGGCCAATCGCCAGCAGAACGGTCAGCAGGAGAGTGGATTGGAATCCTGCAGGCATGGCATCCCGATCGTGATGAACCTTTTTAAGCCTTTCGCAGGCTGAATCGCTTAGTTCAACGCGAATCGGTGTGCGTCCAGCCAGCTGCGCCAGGGGGCCATGAGTCGCTCGGCTTCATTGCGGGCATCCGATTGAAGATGCAGCATGCGCCGTGGTCGTCCACGACTCGGGCAGCGTTGGGTGTAGCTGCTAATTGAGCCCTGTTGCTCGAGAAAATCCAGAGCCTGCTGCAGCACGGTTTCAGAGAGCCGCAGTTGTGGCTCTTCCTGGATCAATTTCTGCAGGAGCGCGGAGGGATAGTTGTCGTCTTTGAGCAGGCACTCAAGGATCCAGCAGACAGCCAGTTCCAGGTCGAGAAATTGTGGCGGTGGCTGGTGGAAGTACTGCTCGATGTCTGCCAGGCAGGTGCGCGATGGCTTTCTGCGGGAGAACACAGGCGAGGGATAACTCCCCCAATCAAATGCGATCTCATTTCGAGATTCAAGAGGAGAGTCTTGAGACTTGCTTTAGAGGCGGTTGGCCACACTGGCCATATCCATCCTTGAAGCCATGGCTGAGCAGTCCTCGTCCCCTGCGGAATTCGCCGTCTTTGATCGCGATCTCGATGCAGCTTGGACGGAGCGCTATTTGCAGTGCCCGCGGCTTGCGGTCGATACCGAAGCGATGGGATTGATCCATGGCCGTGACCGGCTTTGTCTTGTTCAAATTGCGGACGCAGAAGACCGTGTCGCCTGCGTCCGCATTGGCTTGGGTCAGACCGAGGCGCCCAACCTGAAGCGCCTGTTTGAGGCCTCCACTGTGGAGAAGGTGTTTCACTTCGCACGGTTTGATGTGGCAGCTCTCGCCGCCGGTCTGGGGATTGCGGTGGATCCTGTCTTCTGCACCAAGGTCGGGAGTCGGCTCGGGCGGACCTACACCCCCCGCCACGGTCTCAAGGATCTGGTGATGGAATTGGTGGGTGTTGAGCTTGATAAGGGCGCCCAGAGCAGTGATTGGGGCCGTGTGGACGAACTCACGGATGCTCAGCTGGCCTATGCCGCTAACGACGTCCGATATCTCTTGCCGGCCCGGGAGCGTTTGGAACAGATGCTGCGACGGGAAGGGCGCTGGGATCTGGCTCAGCGCTGTTTTCAATGCGTTCCGGTGGTTGCCGAGTTGGACCGGCAGCGTTTTCACCAGATCTTTGAGCACTGAAGTCAGTCTTCAAGCATGAAATTGCCATCTCCTTCGCTGTGCTCCAACAACGTGTTCAGCTGACGGGCGTGCTCACCGTTGTCGTTGTCGAGGGCGGCCAGCATGGATTCAGCCGTCGCCCGTCGCCCCTGCACATCGCGATGACCTTCACGGGCCGCGGCTTGCTCGACCTGGCGACGGGCGCTGGCGAGGCTGATGCTCAATCGACTCGCCAGCTGAGCGCAAAGTTTGACGAGGGTGGGGTCTTGAATCGCAGCCATCGCATCCAACCGGGGGTCTTCAGTATCCGTTGAAGCGATCCAGGATGAGGCGTGCCAGCTGATCGCTCCCTCCTGCAGGTCCCATCCGCTGAGCACCGATTCGTCCCAAGTGGGAGCGGAGTGCCGGGTCATCCAGGAGGTATTCGAGCCGTCTGGTGAGCTCGTATTCGTCAGAGCACGGACGAACCGCTCCCCCCAACAGGCGGCTCTGACGGCGGGCGAAGCCTGGCTTGAACTGTGGTCCTCGTCCCGGCAGGGACAGGGCAGGAATGCCTAGCCCTACCAATTGTTCTGTCGCCGTTCCAGCGGTGGCGATGCCGGCTTCCGCCCAGCCGGCCCATTGATCAAAGCAACCTCGCCCGATCAGTACCAGGCAGGCTCCTTTCACCCAGCACGCTTCGGCACCCAGTTGGTCCGAAGGCGGCAGGCTGCGTCGAAAACCCAGTTGTTCAAGACTGTCGCTCAGGGCCTCTGCATCGGGTTGGGCGCCGACGGCCACGAGCAGTGCCATCGGCACACGGCCGGACAGCGCCATGGCGCTACGCACCAACCGCTGCAGGTTGCGCTGGGCCTCTGGCATGCGACTGCCGCAGAGCAGGAGCACCCGTCGGCAGCGTTCTAGGGCTGACGGCAACGGATGAATCCGTAGGCCATCCATCATCGGATTGCCCGGAGACAGAGCATCCACTCCTTTGCGGCGCAGGCCACGGGCCGTGAGGCGATCACGCATGGCCACAACTCGACAGCGCCGCGAGCGCATCAAGCTCCATTCCCAGGGATCCCATTCACTGCCTTTGAGCAGGTGGTAGCAGTCGCTTCTTGCCCGTCCGGGCCCGCTGCGCCAGGTGTAGTCGCTCTTGGGGGTGCCGATGAAACCAAAAGGGGAGCCACTGCTCCAGGCCATCAGCAGCGGCAGCAGATCGCCGACGGCAACGATGGGTTGGTGGTGATGACCCAGGCGGCGCACCAGGCGCCACTGGGTCCAGCTCAGGGTTGGGAGGCCAGCGCTGAGGTCAGCCAGCAGTCCCCGCAGGCTTTGGTTGCTGAAGCCACCGCTTGGTAGAGCCGCTTTCGGCCCCATGCGCGTTAACCATCCCTGCTGAACCGCAGCATCAAAAACACGGCCCGTTCCCACCAGAGGAAGCACGGATAGGGAAAGTCGGGGAGCACGTCGATGGACGGCCTGGATGATCCGCAGGGTGATCAGGTCTTCGCCGTGGCCGTTGCAGAGAAACAGCAGAGAGCCAGGGGCATGGCTGATACGATCCCCTGATGGGAGCGGCTGTTCCCCAGCGGCGGCATGGCCAAGTGGTAAGGCAGAGGATTGCAAATCCTTTATCCCCAGTTCGAATCTGGGTGCCGCCTTTGAATCCTCGTCACAGTTGAGCCTCCGCGCTCATTGAGGGAATGTTGCGTGAGTGACTCTCGCAGTTGACGGTTTCGGCATCAATCCAACAGCTTCCAGTGGTTGTGCGTGCCACTGGCAGGCCCGTGGGAAGTCCTCTGGCGTCATAGCGGGCCCATGCGGTGCTGAGCAGGCTCGCGCTCCAGCTGCGCTGATCCAAGCGGCAGCCGGAGCGGTCGCAGAGAAGCGGACTGCCCTGGCCTCCATCAAGGCTCACGAAGCTCAATTGAAAACTGCCCCCCGTCGCCTCATCGTCTCCGATGAAGCGAAGCCGCAGACCACTACTTCCGTTCGCACTGATCTGGAGGCGCTTGCAATCCAAGGGACGCCCGTCGACAACGATGCGGCATTTTGAAGGCCTGTGCTCCAAGCGGCCAAAGGTCAGCATTGGATTGGCCGTTGCAGGAACGGCGAGCAGCAGGGAAGCCAGCCACAGGCGGATCATCAGTAATCGCTGTCGGCGACGCACATGCCCAGGCAGCGAATGCCGTTGCTGGCGGTTCTTCGGCAGTGGTTGCAGAGGATGCGTTCCTCGTCTGCAGACGATCCCTCCACAGCCTGATCGGGCGATGTCGCAGGCTCCTGTGCGGGGGATGCGGTCATGACGCAGCTGGACGAGATGAAGGCGATCATGGCTGGCAGCAGCGTCGCCCCGTTGAACGGCATCGGTTTTGGCACCTGGGCCTGGGGTAACAAGGCGGTTTGGGGATACGACCCCGAGCGGGACGATGGCCGACTGCGCGACACGTTTCGACAGGCCCTTAGTTCTGGGCTCAACCTGGTGGATACAGCGGATTCCTATGGCACTGGGAGGCTGACTGGGCGCAGTGAAGAGCTTCTTGGCGAATTCATTGCTGAGTTGCCAGCCCTTCGTCGATCCCAGCTGACGGTCGCGACAAAGTTGGCACCCTTCCCCTGGAGATGGGGCCGTCGAGGATTCGATGCCGCCTTTGAGGCCAGCCGAAAGCGTCTCAAAGGGCAGCTCCAGCGGGTGCAGTTGCACTGGAGCACCGCTCGCTATGCGCCTTGGCAAGAGGCAGGCCTTCTCGATGGCTTGGCTGATCTCGTGCTTTGTGGCCGGGTCTCCGAGCTGGGGCTGTCCAATTTGGGCCCCCAGCGCTTGGCGTTGATCCACAACCGTCTGTTGGAACGCGGTGTTTCCCTGCGCAGTGTTCAGGTTCAGTGTTCACTCCTGGCGCCTGGGGATGATCAGCTGCTCGAGTTGATCGCCGTCAGCAGGGCCAGGGATGTGGAGGTTTTGGCTTACAGCCCTCTGGCCTTCGGCGTCCTTGGTTGTCCTCCCGGGGCTGAGCAGACGCTTCCCGCAACCTGGTTGAGACGTCGTCTGTTCCGGCGACTCCTTCCAGCAAGTTTTGAGCTGCGCAGGGTGATGCATGCCATCGCGATCGAGCATGGGGCAACGATGGTGCAAGTCGCCTTGAACTGGTGCAGAGCAATGGGTACGACGCCGATTCCTGGGCTACGAACTCCGAACCAAGCAAGGGATGTTGCCGGTGCACTGCAGTGGTCCTTGTCGACGCAGGAATGCCAGCGTTTGGATGCTGCCCGATGCAGTTGCAGCGAGCGGATGCCCGCTAATCCATTCCAGAGTCGCTAGGCGAGATGCTCAGGCCTCCGAGGCGGATTCGGGGGCTGGACTCACCACGACTGGGAGGCTGTCTCCGTTGGTGCGAATCGGAATGACCTTGTCTTCGGAGGGTTCCCGGGGAGTGGGAGCGGGGGAGGCCTCCTGCTGTTGAGCGCAGGCGGTTAGAGCTTCTTGCAGGAGTGAATCGAAGGTTGCCCCGGGCAGTCGATGCCGGGCGACCTCCAGAAATGTGCGAGGCAGGGATTCGCTTGCAGCGCTCTTTAAAGCAGGGTTGTTCTGACGGTTCTCCTGCTCGTCCTGAATGGCGCGGATGAATCGTCGGGTGACGTCGCGTTTGGTGCAAGCCTTGATCAGGGTGTCGCGCTCCTGAGGACCGTGACTGAGCTCCTGCTCCATGTCTTGAATCCGCCGTTCAAGGCTTTCCAAAACCTCTTCGGCTTCTTTCCCGATGTGGGCCAACTGCCCATCTGAGAGGTATGGCATGTCGGCCACGAAGACCTTGCCGTGATCTCGCAGTGTGAGAAATGTCGGCCTTGCACCCTGCCTGTAGCCCTGCTGCCTGTCTTGTCCGGAAGCTAATGGGCGTCTTGGTGGAACCGGTCCTGCAGACGAACGACGTCGCGTGATGCGCTGGGGCTTATCAAAAGGCATTGAAAAATAAATGTATTGACGTTGCTATCGGAAAAGATTCCGATGTGCTTGGCAACACCCTATTCGATCCTTTCCGTTCTGGTGCTCAGCTGCATTGAACCCGTCTGAAACTGACGCAATCAGGCGGGCACCCCCTCCAGAGCCGTTGTGTTGCCCGGGGCGTTGGACTTGGACGCCACGTCGCCAATCACCCAGGCCTGATGTTGTTTGACGCGGCAGTAATCGATGACAGTGCCTTCGCTCCCTGCCGGCACAACCAGACAGAAACCGATGCCGAGGTTGAACGTGTGCCAGAGGTCCCGTTCGGGAATGTCTCCTGCGTCCTGAAGCCAGCGGAAGAGTGGAGGCCTGGTCCAGCTGGTGGCGTCGATGCGAGCAGATAAGCCTTCTGGCAGGCACCGCGGCAGGTTTTCCGGTAGTCCCCCGCCTGTGATGTGGGCCATTCCGTGCAGCTCACATCCGCCCTGCAGCAGATGTTGCACGAGGTCGGCATACAGGGTTGTGGCTGCCAGTAGGTCGCTGATCAGAGGCCGCTGGTCATCGCCATAAACGGTGCTCGCATCAGCATTGGCGCGTTGCAGCACCTTGCGCACCAGGCTGAAGCCATTGCTGTGCACGCCGCTGCTGGCCACACCGATCACGCTGTCGCCAGGCTGGATGCGCTGGCCGTCAATGAGTTGGTCTTCTTCGACGACGGCCACGCAAAAGCCGGCGAGGTCGTAGCGCCCCTTGGGATAGAACCCCGGCATCTCCGCGGTTTCTCCACCGAGCAAGGCACAGCCGCTTTGCCTGCATCCATCGGCGATTCCCTCCACGACCTCAGCCATCGCCGACGGCGCCAGCGCGCCAGTGGCCATGTAATCCAGAAAAAAGAGAGGCGCTGCTCCTGAGGTGATCACATCGTTGACGCACATCGCCACCAGGTCGATGCCCACGCCGTGATGGCTGCCATGCTCTTGGGCCAGCTCCAATTTGGTTCCGACGCCATCGGTGCCCGACACCAGCAGGGGCTTTCGCAGGCCGCTGGGGAGGCGCATCAGCCCCCCAAATCCCCCAAGGCCTCCGATGACCTCCGGTCGGTGGGTGGCTTCCACAGAGGCCTTGATGCGCTGCACGAACGCACGTCCGGCTTCAACGTCAACCCCAGCGCTCTTGTAATCCATGGAATGAATCCGTTGCAATGATCCTGCAATGCCGGGGCGCCTGTGCGGCTTGAGCTGCCGGCACAGCTTCTGATTCGATCTGCTTATCGTCCCTTTATTCCCGGCTTATGCGTGGGGGCTTGCTTTTGGGCGTTGATCTGCCAGTCAGTGCAGGGATTGCCGGTGCAGTCGGGCTTGGGTTGTTGTGACGGTCATGGCGATGGGGCCCCATTTTCTTTCGGGAGCGGTTTTTTTAGGTTCTCAAGCAACTGTTCGATTAGGCCAGTCAACGCTCGAGAACTGCGACTTCAGTTCCGTTTCGTTGGTCAAGCCGCTCTGCATGCGAGTCCTTCTGACGGTGGCCACGCTCTCCGGAGCGATTTCAGGTAGTGCTGCACTCATGCCCGTGGTGGCAAGCGATTTTCTGGCTGTTGATGGTGCAGAACTCCTGGATCCCCTCGATCTGGTCGTCGACCCACAGGTGTCTGAGTTGCAGGCAACGCTCTCTCCTGCAGAGGTCAAGAAAGTCGATGCACCCCCTGCAGCTGAGCTCCCTAAGCCCAAGCTGAGGGTCGTCCCTGACGTCGTCAAAGTCATCACCGGAGAAGCCAGTTGGTACGGCCCCGGTTTTTATGGCAACCGAACAGCGAATGGCGAGGTCTATCAGCCCGGCACGATGACGGCGGCCCATCGCACGCTTCCCTTCGGCACCAAGGTTCGTGTGACCAATCTTTGGAACGGGCGAAGCGCTGTTATTCGCATCAATGATCGTGGGCCCTTCGTTTATCACCGTGTGATCGACCTTGGCCACGGCGCCGCCTCCGATCTTGGGCTGACCGCCTCTGGAATTGCCCAAGTCAAGCTTGAGGTGCTGCGCTGAGCCTTGTTGTTCTCTCCACGCAAGCCGAGCTGGAGATCTTCCGGACTGGCCTCCGTGGACCGCTTCAATTCGTGCCCACCATGGGTGGTTTGCATGAAGGCCACGGCCAGCTGATTCGCCGAGCTGCCCAACAAGGCCCTGTTCTTGTGAGTGTGTTCGTCAACCCACTCCAATTCGGTCCTACCGAAGATTTTGACCGCTACCCGCGCGCGCTCGAGGCGGATCGGGTTTTAGCCCAAGGCAGTGGCGCCAACGCCCTCTGGGCTCCGAGTGTCGACACGGTCTACCCCGGTGGACTCAATTCAGTTGTGTCCCGGTCAGCGCCGGCCGCCCTCCAGTCCCATCTCTGCGGCGCATCCCGTCCAGGTCACTTTGATGGTGTGGTCACAGTCGTGGCCCGTCTCCTGCAGCTGGTGAAGCCCTCATGTCTTTGGTTGGGTGAAAAGGATTGGCAGCAGCTCGTGATCCTGCGCCGGCTGGTCGCTGATCTGGATTTGAACCTGGCGGTGCAGGGGGTTCCCACGCTTCGTGAAGCGGATGGCCTGGCATTGAGTTCCCGCAACCAGTACCTCTCTGCTGCGGATCGTGAGCGTGCTGCTGCTCTGCCAGCAGCTTTGCGCCGTGCTGATAAGAACGATCCCAAGGATTCAGTCCGCAGGAGCCTGTCTGATGCAGGGCTTGAGGTGGAGTATGTAGAGAGGGTCGATCCCCTCAGTCTTCAGCCCTGTGGGTCTGAAACCGCCATCTCGCTGCTGGCCGCGGCGGTGCGCTGCGGGACGACCCGTTTGATCGATCATGTCTTCCTGATGACTCGCCAGCCTCTCGTTGCCATTGATGGTCCGGCCGGTGCCGGGAAAAGCACCGTTACCCGGGCTTTTGCTGAGCGGTTGGGGCTGGTCTACCTCGATACCGGCGCGATGTACCGGTCGGTGACCTGGTTGGTGCAACAAAACGGTGTGGACCCCCAGGATGCGACGTCCATTGAGGCTCTCTTGAACGCCTTGGATCTTCAGCTGCGGTCGCTGCCCGGTGGCGGCCAGCAGGTGTTGGTGAACGGGCAGGACGTGAGCGACGCGATTCGCTCCCCTGAAGTCACAGCGTCGGTCTCGGCTGTGGCGGCTCACCGCTGCGTGAGGCAAGCGCTGACGGCACAGCAGAAGGCGATGGGTGCCAAGGGTGGCTTGGTGGCGGAAGGTCGCGACATCGGCACGGCTGTTTTTCCGGATGCTGATCTGAAGGTGTTTCTGACGGCCACGGTGGGCGAGCGCGCCCGGCGTCGAGCTCTTGATCTCGAGCAGCGGGGTTTCCCGGTGCCTGAGCGATCTGAGCTCGAGGCACAGATCGCCGAACGGGACCATCTCGATAGCACCCGCGAGGAAGCCCCCTTGGTGCAGGCAGAGGATGCTGTGGAGCTCGTCACCGATGGCATGAGCATTGCGGCTGTGATCGACGCCCTGGTGATGGAGTTCCGGTCTCGAGTGGCCGAAGAAGCCTGGCCTACGCCGGCGGGCTGAGCTCGTCGAGCAGGTTGGAACAGGCATCCTCGAGCAGGTCGAGCACATGCTCGAAGCCCGCGTCGCCTCCGTAATAGGGATCTGGAACCTCTGTTTCAGAGAAGCTGCGGGCGTAGCTGAGCATCGGTTTGATGGTGGCTGTCGCCCTTGGGCCAGCTTCCCTGGCCAGTCCTTGCACGGCGGTGAGATTGTCGTCGTCCATGGTCAGCACCAGATCGAAACTCGAGAAATCGTCGAGGCTGATCTGTCGTGCGCGGCTGGGCAGCTGAATGCCGCGGCGGTTGGCCGCTCCCTGCATCCGTCGGTCCGCCGGATTGCCCACATGCCATCCGCCTGTTCCGGCGGAATCCACCACGAACTGATCGCTGAGACCACGTTCCTGCAGCAGATGCAGAAACACGCCTTCGGCTGCTGGAGAGCGGCAGATATTGCCAAGGCAGACGAACAATACTTTCATCATTAGTTTTAGAGAACTTTTTTGTTTTCGATGTGATGGATAGAAGTCTTGTTTTTTGATTTTAATATTGCCTTGTCAAGGCGTGCAGAGAGGACTGGGTCTGTTTCTTTTGCTTTGGCTTCATTTAAAAGTTCAATTGAATTGGCATTGCCGATTCCTTCCAGCGCCAAGCATGCGCTGTAGCGCAAACCCCAGTCTTCAGGTGAATGAAGTGTCCATTCGAGTTTGTTGAAAACGGCATGCAGTGATTGCGACGAAATCTGTGCGTTCCAATTGATGTCACCAAGGGCGCACGCTGCGACGCGTCGAATGTTTCCTTGGCAATGATTGCCAATTTCGACCCCAATGGCATCAATAAGTGCGTTTGCGTAATGGGGATTTTTGAGTTCAGCCATGGCTTTGATCAGCCCCATTGTGATGTCTTGATCCGATTCTGAGAAGTACAGATCAAGAAGATCGATTTTGAAATGATCAGCGCCACGGACGAGTTGTTGTATGCCTGCTTTTCTGCTCGTCAAGGATGGTGCCCTTAGGTTGTCGAATGCATCTGAAAGTAGATCGCTTTCTGTTGAGTCGTCTCCTGGATAGGTTTCTGGAATTTGATTGTCTTGCTCAATCAATAGGTTCCCCGAAAAGTTGTCTCTGGCGAGACTATCAAGTGATTTGAAGAGAGAGGAATGAATTGATGCGAGGTCGGTATCTGGAATAGAATCTGCTTGATTGCTTCGGCTGAGTGATTTATTGAGTATGGCTTTTATGGCAAACATCTTGACGTTGTTGGGGATCCTGGCAGTCAGGATTGGATCTGTTGCCTTGATTGTTCCGATACGGGCTAGGTCGAATGCAGCGGATTGCCTGATGAAGCGATTCTGGTGATCAAGAAGTGAGATGACTTTGTTTAAATAGGTCATCTCACCTGTGTAGCTGTAGAAAAAAGCTGCTGCAGAGCCGGCGATCCTCTCTGATTTATCGTTAAGAAAGGGTTGGATCTTTTCTGAAATATCCCACAATCTTTGCTCTGTTAAAGCTTCTATAAGCGCTTCTATTGGTTTGTTGGGAATGTCTCGGTAAAGGTAGCTTATTAGTGAGCTTGAGCATTGATCACTCTTGATTTCAATTAGGGCTCTAAGTGTTGCTTCATGCAATTGCACGTCATCTGTTTCTAGTGTTTTAAGAAGCTCTGGTAAACAGCGTGAGTCTTTGATCATTCCCAGTGATCTTGCTGCTTGCCTTCTTAGGGGGTATCCACCTGTACATGTTTTGTCCCTTTCGTCTAGAAGGCATTCCACCAATCGTGGTACTCCCTCAACCGACCTGTTTTTTCCGAGCCACCAAGCACCGTGATACCGCACACCCGCATCTTGGTGGTCGAGGGCTTTAAGAGCGGCTGTGACTGAGTCAATTGGAATCAAAGTAGTTTTGTTTAACAAAACTTGCTTTGCATTCTATAGGCTTGCCCCACTGTCTCAGGTGCTTAAAAAATGGTCTTTGTATCCGTGCTCATGAATGAATGTCTTGTTCCCACTTTGCTTCCCATGATTTTGTTCGTCTGAATTGAAATTCTCCTGCAATGGCACCCCAAAGTCTTTCATTCGTTTTTGGGTCATGACCACGGTCAAGAGTTTTTAATGAGTCCTCCTGGAGGTGAAAAGTGCTGACCAGGACTGTTTCTTGCCCATTTCGGGTAACCATACACCGACAGCCTGGTTCGATCGATCCATGATATCCGTCGCTCTTGTGTGCAACTTGGTAGTGACATTGGTCAAGGCAGATCAGGTCGCTGTCTTCAATGGTCTGCCGACATTCTTTGTCAAAGGTTGCTTTGGCAAATCTTGATGGCTCGAGGAAGGTATGGTTCCACAACTTAATAATTCCAGGTGATTGTTCCTCTGCTCTGATCATGCGTAGTCGGTAAGGATTCTTTGGGTCAACTGCATAGCTTTGCTCTAACAAAATAGACCCTGGTTGGAGATGCTCTAAAGGTCGGTATCTCAGGAAAATATGTGCAAAGAAAGGAGGGTTGTCCAATGCTTGTTGCTGATTGCTGTATTCGCCGCAAAGCAAGCTGAGAAAGTTCTGCTCTGTTGGGGTCATTTTTAGAATCCTGGCCCAAGCTGTTTGAACAAAAAAAAGCCCTCCATGAGGAGGGCTGTCACATCTGTGGTCTAACCGATCAGGTCAGAGCATTGATGGCGTAGTCGATGTAGCTGTTGGCTTCAGTGGCAGCGTCGCCAGAGAGGCCGTGGTTCGCCTTGATGTGCTTCAGAGCTTCCACGTACCAGGAAGGGGAGAGCTCAAAAGTACGGTTGATTTCGGCCAGACCGGCAATCAGGTAGTCGTCCATGGGGCCAGTACCACCGGCGACCAGGCAGTAGGTGATCATGCGCAGGTAGTAGCCCACGTCACGGGAACACTTGGCCTTGCCTTCGGGAGTTGCTGAGTAATTTGGCCCCGCCATCTGAGTGGTGTAGGGGAACTTGGTGTACACAGCTTGAGCTGCGCCGTTCACCAAGGAATCTGCCTTACTCGTGAGGGCTTTGGCCGCTTCGAGACTGGCTTTGGCGCGATTGAAACGGCCGGAGGCAGCCTGAACTTCGGTGTTGCTCAGGAAACGACCCTGGGAATCAGCTGCTGCAACAGCTTCGGTAAGAGGGGTTTTCATTGGTTGATGGGAGAAGTGAAAGACGTCGGATTAACGCGTCGATCAGGCGACGGATGCTGCGGCCTTATCGAAGTAGGTGCCGATCTCGCTACTCAACGAGGCGCAGTCGCCATTGGAAATACCTGCCTTGTCGTTAATGATGGAGAGGGCAGCCTCCTTCATCAGGTTGACGCCGGCTGCAACCGAAGCACCAGGGGTACCAAGGGCCAGATAGGTCTCACGCAGGCCATTCAGGCAGCGGTCTTCCATCACGGAAGCGTCGCCGGTGAAAGCGGAGTAGGTGACGTAACGCAGGATGATCTCCATGTCACGCAGGCAAGCTGCCATGCGACGGGAGGTGTAAGCGTTACCGCCTGGTGAAATCAAAGAGGGCTGCTGAGCAAACAGCTGGCGTGCAGCCGAAGCAACAATGCTGGAAGCGTTGCTGGAAATGCGGTTAACGGCATCCAGACGCTTGTTGCTGTCGGAAACCATGGCTGCGAGAGCATCGATCTCGCTGGTGCTGATGAATTGTCCCCGGGCATCGGCCTGGGCGACAACCTTGGTGAAGGCGTCGAACATGGTTGTTGTTCCTGTGAACTACGTCTGGAGGGGGGAATCTCAGACATGAAAGGGATGAACTGAGGCTATTGCCTCCATCCCGTCGCCTGCGATTCTGACCAACAGCTCGGGAGCCTCCCGAAAGCTGTTCATAATGCTTAACTCCCTTGCTACAACAAGGAAGTGGTGAGGCTTTTCTCAAAGATCGAAAAGTACCTCGTGGATGTATGCCTCTGTCCACTCACTGCCATGAAAGCGTGTCAACATTCCTCGGGCCGGGTCTTTCTCGGCGCGATAGTCGGTGTAACGACGTTGACCTGCGAAGAGAACCTCAGAGCGCTGGTCAGAGACAGGTTCAGCCGTGGCCGCAAGCTGCAGATAAAGAGCCAAGTACTCATTGAAGGCAGGTCGCACCACGGTTTCGATCAAGTGCTCCCCGTCTTCCCCGAGAGGAAGACGGGTCCAGAGAAAGCCAGGAGAAAAGAATGGCTGGGCTTCTTCGGGAATCGGCCCGCCGTCGGGTAGTTTTTCCCGCCACCGCTCAAAAATAGGCATCAACTGATCCCAAACCGGTCGCGTGTGTTGCTCATCGCTTTTATCGGCGGGCTGAAGGTCGAGTGCAAGAAGATGACCGCCAGGCAGGGTGACGAGATCACCTCCAAAAAAGGGCAAGTCGTACTTGGAGGATGGATTGATGACGAAATTAAGTACCGATGCTGCGTCCCCCCCGTTGACACAAGCTGCACGAACTTGCCGAAATTTTTCAGTGCGGCAAGCCCATGTGGCTGTGGTCACGGTGACTGGCTTCGCCCGTGAGCCAATTTGACCCTGCTTGAATAAAAAATCTTGTTCAATTGGGTAGGGCTGCGGCTCAAATGTCTGGAGTGCCGCAACCGCATCATCAAGAAATGGCTGCCATGCCCAGCCCGGTATTGCGAGCGGATCAGAGCTGTTAGCGCGCTGGAGCGTCATGGTTTAGCAGATTCAGGGAAAAGAAATTCGTGCAGGAAACGATCAGACCAATCACTGCCAAAATGACTACTGAAAAGGCCGTGCGCAGGATCTCTCTCGGCGCTGTAGATATCGTAGTTTTTTTGAAGCTGCTCTACTTTTTCGGGATTGATGAACGATGAGTTTTTAACTGCTTCGTCGTGCAAGTTCCAATAAGCTTTTAGGAAAGCGCTAAAGGCAGGAGGCAGTGATGTTGTGGCCTGTTCCGAGCCGCCACGGCAGAAAAGCAACCAGGAGGAGAAATACTGATTTGGGTCGAAAGACCGCATTGTCTCTTCTCCGTTGAGATCCGGGAATTGAGCATTGAGAGACTTCAGACCATCGAAGTACCGTTCTAAGTAATCCTTGTCTTGAACGAGGGGCTGGAAATCTAGAACTGCCACTAACTTCTGCTTGGCTCCGAACCAGAGAAGATCAACTCCCATCAGAGGATGGTCGTAGGCGTAATCCGGATAGGCAACTGAATTCAGCACCTGGAGGCTGTCGCCAGCATCCAATCTTGTAACGCGCCAACGACGAAATCCAGGAACGTCCCAAAGCCAGCTTTGGATCGTGCTGGAGCGCTTGGATGATTGATTGTGCTCCAGGCCAGGGGGAACCTCAATTGGCACTGCGCCCCGGGCTTTGATCCCTGAATGCAATTCATCAAGAAATGGATCAAACATGATGTTCAGCCTTTGCTTGTAGAGGTCGCCATGGCCAGGTTCTGTGAACGCTCGGAAATGCCGGCGATTTCAGTATCGGTAGGGCATCGAAACTCAGTGCAATATGTGGTCATTGCAACGCCGTCTAAACACTGAACAGAACTTACTCTCATTCTTATCTGATCTGTCACAAACCAACACCGTTCAATACCAACATTGGTGTCGTATCGCGTCGTGATTGTTACCACTCCGTCGTCCGCAAAGGTGTATGTGCTCAGTACGGATTGTTTCTCGACATAGCCTACATCTCTCAGAAGAAAACCCTTGCGGGAATCATCATGGGAGGGGACGTCGATCACGACTGCCGCATAGTCATCGTTGCGGACGCCCTTCTTGATGTTGCTTTCCCACCAAAACCGAGCTCCACCAGAACTGTCTTCGGTCTTAATGTTCAGAGAATCGCAGATTTTGGATACGACTGGGTCATCTGAGTTGAAAGGTTCAATTATTAGATTCGAGTCTGCCGCTTCATCATCTTGGTGGTCGAGGTGATGAACAGCGCGCCTGTTCAACCAAGTTCCGCGGCTGGCTTGAAAAAAATCCGCCATCGTCATCGGCGGGGAAATTGTTTGGACCATTGGCTTGAACCTGTGGAATAGATTAATTCAAGTCGACGAACGAATTATTGCCTAAGCGGATCAAGATTGTGCCTGCTGCGCATTCTTCTGGGCGACGAGTTGTGACATGACTTCGTCGAGCCGTCGTAGCTCTGGATGTGCCGCTACCGTGGCGTCGATTTTTTTTTGTGAAAGGCGCAGTTTTTTGCCTAGACCAATTACATCTTGAAAAAGTCTTTCTCGATAGGCAGCTAATTCCTCAATAGACTCTTGCAATTCTTTGAGGCTGGGTAAATCGGACGCTGCGTTGTCCATGCATTTCACATGTTGACCCCGGCGATACTAAGCCTCCAACTCGCCTGCTTAAGGCTTTTGTGAACCTTCGCTCAGCATTGCTCAAATAAAGGAAAGAGTGCTGTTGAAGGAGCCCTGTTCAGCTGGAGGAACTCCTTGCTATTCCCGCAAGGTGACAAACTTTTGCGTAAAGGGGTCTGTTTGCAAAGCCAGCTGACAACTGAGTTTAGCCTTGGTCAGCGCTTCCACCACCCTTGGGCTACCAGGTCTTTAAGGCCTGCTCACCCATCGGTCCCCGAAGCACTGCATCCCCCAAACTGTCTGGCCCCCAATGCTCGACGCATTCTCCCGCACAGTCGTCAGCGCTGACGCCAAAACTGCACCTGTTGGTGGTAGCGACCTCGCTAGCCTCCGCTCCTATGTGCAAGAAGGCAACAAGCGTCTGGACGCTGTCAATGCCATTACCTCCAACGCTTATTGCATCGTCTCCGATGCGGTAACCGGAATGATCTGCGAAAACACAGGTCTCATCCAGGCCGGAGGCAACTGCTACCCCACGCGTCGCATGGCTGCTTGCCTTCGCGATGGTGAGATCGTGCTTCGCTACATCAGCTATGCCTTGCTGGCTGGTGACGCTTCCGTGCTGGACGACCGTTGCCTTAACGGTCTCAAGGAAACCTACATCGCTTTAGGTGTTCCTACTCAGTCTGCAGCCCGCGCAGTTGCGATCATGAAATCCGCTGCTACGGCTCTGATTGGTCAGACCAATACCCCTGCAAGCGGTGGTGCTAAGTACCGCAAGATGGAAACCACTCAGGGCGACTGCTCTGCACTGGTGTCTGAAGCAGGTTCCTACTTCGATCGTGTGATTGGCGCTATCAGCTGATCTGCGGACGAACAAGTCTTCTCTTTTTACCTTCTCAGCACCTTTTACCTAAGGATCTCAAATGAAATCCGTCGTCACCACTGTTGTGACCGCTGCTGATGCAGCCGGTCGCTTCCCTTCTCAGAACGACCTTGAGGCTGTTCAGGGCAATATTCAGCGAGCTGCTGCTCGTCTGGAGGCTGCTGAAAAGCTGGCCGCCGGTCTGGACAACGTCACCCGCGAAGCTGGTGATGCTTGCTTCAACAAGTACGCCTACCTGCGGCAACCCGGTGAAGCCGGTGATAGCCAGGTGAAGGTCGACAAGTGCTACCGCGATCTCGGCCACTACCTGCGCTTGATCAACTACTGCCTCATCGTTGGTGGTACCGGCCCTCTCGATGAGTGGGGCATTGCTGGAGCACGTGAGGTGTATCGCACCTTGGGTCTTCCCACCAATGCATACATTGAAGCTCTCACCTACACCCGTAACCGCGGTTGTGCACCTCGTGATATGAGCCCCCAGGCACTGAACGAGTTCAAGAGCTACCTTGATTACGCGATCAACGCTCTTTCTTGATCCGCTCAAGGTTCTAGCTGGAGGGGGGGGCACTTTGCTCCCCCCTTTTTTGTGTCCGTCAGATGGAAGACCTTGAATCACCCATCACAGACAAGCTTAAATTCCATTAGATTTCTCAAAGAAACTGCTTTTTGATGACAACGTTTGTTCTATCTCATAACTTACAAGTTCAATCAGACCACGTGCCTGCATTAAATTTTGAGGAGTTTGCACAAGCACTTAAATCTCTTTCAGAAAATATTTCATCAACTGCAGTTCTCGATCATCCTCATTGGAAACTCTCAATATCATCTGATTTGTCGCCGCAAGAACTGGCTGCTGACCTAGTTCAGACTTGGTCTCAATACCGTCGACAACTTGGGCATGAGATGAACCACGTTGTCTTGGCACTCGGTGGAAGGAAGGATTCCCAAGCTTCTCCTGGAGCTCCACTCCAGGAGGGATATTGGGGTGTTGACTTAGTTGAAACAACCGATGAAGTTGCTTTTCTTCAGGCGATCAATTGGGATGTTCTTAAATCTGGGCGTCCAGATGATTCCATTTTTCAGATTTCCTCAGCATCCCTATAAGCAGTCCTTAAGACTGCTTCCGACGATTTTTGCGACGACCAGAGCTTTTTTTTGTCTCTTTACTTTCTTCTATCTTGTCTGAAGTCTTCTTGCTGGAAGAAGACTCTGACGTCGATGTTAATTTCTCAACTAGTTGCCGTACCTTTGAAGTCGATTCTTTCGTTTTAGGTGTTGCTATCAATGGACGATGTTCGGCTTTGCTCCACCCGACACATGTGATCGATGTTTTGCAACTTCTAAAAGCTTGCATCCATTGCGCCATGAATCGGGTATCAACACCAACTGTGTGTGGCGTTGAGGGCCTACAGCCGTCCATCACTCCTGTTGAAACCTGAATCAATCGTCCTGGAAACGGTCCCATAATTTTTTATAGTGGATAAAAAGAATTTTGCCCCTTGTATCGTCTGTTGGCAAGCTTGCTAATACTTTCTTATCTTGACGTGAAGCATTCAATCATCTACAGCATGTAGAATCATTGAGAAGTTGGTCATTTCTGATGCCCGGTGTTTTTGATAATATTCATGTTGGCCTTGATCAAAGCGAGGCCGTTAATATCTTATCTAAAAAAGTTGATGATTTAGAGAGTGAAAGTGATTATTATATGGCCGTTTCCCACCTGATCAATTTTCCTGGCCCAATAACAAGCCAAGCATTATTAATTTTTCTCGATAGGCCGTCTACAGTTACACCTATAGGTCTTGCACAACGAAAAGCTGTAGAAGTTCTTGCGCGATTAGGGGTGACAGAGGCCAAACCTAAAATTGCGAATTTTTTAGATAGCTCTGACATTTATATGGTTGAGAATGCTGCTTGGGCTTTGGCTCGTCTGAATTGTCAAGACCCTGAAGTGCATCAACGCATGATTCATTTGGTGGATGACACTTGTCAAAATCAAAGAGTCTTAATTCAAAGTTTATCGAAGCTTTCTGTTAAATCAGCAATTTCAACGATTTCGGCTCTTACAGCTCATGAAAAGCCTTCGGTGCGCGGTGCAGCCATCGCCGCCATGATTCAGCTATCTGGAGATCATTCACATCTGGCTGATCTTTCAGATCATTTGTACAGTTCCAATCAAATGGATCGACAGTCGGCTGTACAAGATGTGATCGACGCGAATGCTGTTGAGCTTTTATCTGATTTAGTCCAGGCACCAATTTCCCCTGCATTTCGGATGCGAGCTGTTCGAGCTTTATTTGATAACCCTGTAAAAAAACTCTCAAACGATCACGCAATAACAGCAGTTGATCAACTTTTTTTTGATGATCCTCGGTCGATAACTGTTCTTCATCATTATTCTGAATCTATGCCTACACAGCTTTTGGTAGAGGGCTTGTTTCACCCAGATTTCAGTCGTTGTTATCTTGCGATGCAGGCGCTCTTAAACTGCGATGCTGAAGAGACTTGGATTGCTGTTGACAATTGCTGGCGAGAAAAAGCCCACAATGACTACGGTGCGCACTATTTTTTGATGCGTTTGTTTGGACTGAAGGCAGGTTGGAGTGATGAAGCCCTTGTTCGAATATATAAAATCCTCTCGGATGCGATTATCGATAAGCGCCCACAATTTAGAAAATCACCACCAGCGGCTTTGTTGTCATTCGCTAAATTGTTTCCTGGTCAATACGATTGTATTCTGGACAATTGTTTTTCTCTAGAAAATAAGCCTGGTTGGGACATGTGTTATGCAGGCCTCCTCTTGATCCAAGCTGATCAGACAGATCGTCTGCAAATTCGATATCAACGTCAGCTACAACAGCTTGTCGAATCTGATGTCGACAGTTTGCTGCGTCTGAAAGCACAGGCAGTTATTGGTTAGTTGAGAACCAAATTCCAATTTCTTATGACCCGAGACATCCAATGCTAATATGGAATACTCAATGATTAGTCTATTAAGTGAACGACGATTCGATTATTCCTTCAATTGAGGCATTATTTGAGGATCTAATGCATCCCAATCCTAGGATTCAGGAAGAAGCCTGTTTGATTCTTTCTGAGCACTATCAGAAAGAGGCGATGCCAAAATTATTAGAACTTTTCTGTCATCATGATCCCAAAGTATATAGAGCGGCTGTTAAAGGAATTGGTTTCTTTGGGAGTTCTGCATTCGATCCTTTGATCGAACTTTATGCAACAACTGAGAATCAAACTGCAAGGCGTTGTTGTCCGAAGGCATTCGTACAATTGTTCAAGAACTTTCCTGATCAGCCTTTTCCTGATTCAGTGATGGAGATGCTGGAACAAGGGATTGATGATACAGATATGGTGGTCGTACAAGGTGCCTTGATGTGTCTCGGTCAGATTGGTAAGCAACAATTTAAGTCTGAAGAGGCAATAAGACTTCTGGCAAGGTCTCTCAGCAGTGAAAATGTGGCTTTGATCTTTAGTGCATCTCAGGCTCTTGCCGATATTCCGAATCCTATGGCTGAAGATGCTTTACATAAACTTCAAGAAAACAATGATGATCCATTGATTCAGGAAGCAGCTCAGTCTGCATTGGCACGACTTCAGAACCTATTAAATTCTAGAAGTTAATATCTTTTCCTTTATCCAGTTACTGTTTTTACTCCTTCATAATAGCCTCCCGCACGAAAATCGAAACGCTCTACTTTATCCTCTTTGGCACATGTTGTCTGTGAATAATGTAGGAGTGTGCTAAATCCTTCTGGCACCATTTTTGGGCATAATCTTCCCACATCATTAGCAAATGGGCAGAAATAGACACCTGCCCATCGATTCAGGAAACGACCCTTTATTTCATCCGAAAAGATAAATCCATGTTCATCTGCGAGCTTGAGGATTTCCTCGGGCTCAGCTTCCTGGAAAAGAGCTCTGAATGGCAAATCTTCTTCTAGAACTTCGAGAAAGCGTATGAATTCAGCACGCGACATAGAGAATCTAGTTGCTTATCCATATTTTACCAGCATGTATCCGCTTCTTATCAGAGTTGTTTTGCTTATGGAGAGTCCAGAGGGCTTTTCATGCTCCTTGGATGTCAAGCCCCGTCTGCATTGTCAGGCTTCTGTGTAAAAAGTAAAGTATTAACCAAGCATGATTTTGAGATTGGCTTGTTGCTGCTTGGCGCCTATGCAATGGATGAAATTCTCATCGTGCTCTGATTACTTGCTTCGCTTGATTCTTCTTAAGCTAGATATCCATTAATTATCAATCTTAGCGGTGCACGGGTCAATTCTTACCAATTCATCGTTATAGATAAATTCCTCTGTTAGAAATAAATATACGCGTTTCGCATGGTGCCTAACTCGCAGAGATTTGATACTTTATTTTCGTGGATGGATGAACAGCAGGCCATTGGATTGCTTTCACAAAATATTAGTACTCTCGATAATCCGGGCATTAAGTATATTGCAGCGACAAGGCTGGGAGCTTGTTCTTCGCGAGACTCTCTTGACGCGTTAGTTTTAGCTGCCACTGGGGACCGAGAAAATATTTTTGACTCTATTACACGCCGCAAATCTATTGAAGCACTAGGACGTCGACGTGATCTCAGTACATTGCCTACCATTTATGATGCTATGTCTAGTAGCGATGAGCAGACGATTGTTAACGCGGTTGATACGTTGATTAATTTTGGCGTTCCACTTGATTCTCAGTTTAAATCATCTCTTTTAAAGATCATTCAAAATGGATCAGATGTACTGAAGCGTGTTGCAATTCAGTGCTTTAGTCGTTTGGAGATGCATGACAGTAATGGGATAATCTCTAAGCAACAGAGCAATCCAAATATATTGGTTAATGGCGCATCTATCGCTTATTCAATACGAGTTCAAGGTGATAAGAGCAAGTTGCAGACTCTTGCAGATCACCTCGCAAATACCAATGTTATTTATCGGCGATCGTCGGTTATTGATATTGGTGATGCTGGTGAGCCGTCTCTTTTGTCGAATATTGCAAAAGTAGCCGTTTCAATGCCCTTAAGAGCTAAAAGTGCGTTCAAGATAACTCCAAAGATTAAAACTGAATCCCAAAGAAACCTGATCAATCAAATGTTGCAGGATGATTCTCGTCATCTCTGTTTCACGCAAAGTGTTGACGTACCTGTTGATTTAAAAGAAGTCTGCGACTTACTAAGGCATAGAGACGAAGAACGCCAGTATTCGGGTGCAAAAACCTTGTTTACTTGGCCGGTTGCTGGTCTAGCGGAGGCAATCAACTCTATTTGGGAGAATCATGGCTCCGACTATGGCGTTCACTATCAAGTTAACTGTTTGATCTCTCAACTTGGATTAACAGAATTATCTTTCATTACCAAGGAATCATTATCAGAGCCAGCTCCACAGTATGCAAAATCAAAAATTGCAGCCACTTGGGGATGTTTAAACTTAGGTTTATCTGAATGTCGCAGTGAGATTGAAAATTTATTTATGATGTCTAGTTGGGAACCTCTTCGATGGACATGTGCAGAGGTTTTACGCAAGTTGTAGAGGGCTGATCCTTTATTGTTTTGATTAGCTGTTTAGAAAGGTAACTTGTACCGCCTCGACTTTTCTATGGTTTGACTTGGAAGTTCACCAAAGGCAGTGTAGTAACGTCGCGCATATCTTCCTTGATGTTTAAACCCATATTTAATCGCAATATCTCGAATTGAGTATAGTTTTAATTTCTGACGAGCTTCCTTGTTGAGCATCATTCTCCTCGATTCTTCTAGCCTAATATGTGTCATCAGCTCAATGATTCCCATGCCAAAGAATTCCTGACAGACGCGATATAATGATGCCTGGCTTGTGTTGATATGTTTGCACACTTCAAGCAACGATAGAGGAGATTCCATAGACTTTTGGCTATGGGCAAGGCTGATGATTTCTCTTAATTGACCGATGTTTTTTTGTCCATGACTATTTTGTTCACTCATTGGTTCTTCGAGGCATGCTATTACTAGGTCAAAGTATTTTTCTGGCGTCTGAATTCCTGACGATACCTCTTTTTTCGCTAATCTTTTGAGTTGGCCTAGGGCATTATTATTGGAATAAACTCCCTGATCACTCGTGAGTCTTTCGAGTCCATCGTATGCTTTGCAGTTTTCAAGCAATTCAAGGAGTAGTTTTTTATCAATCATGCAACCAGTACTAGAGCATTCACTGGAATATTTTCCCCATGCATTCCCTGGTACTGAGTTAATGGTTCCAAATCCAGCTAGACTATTATGCGCCATTTTAAATCCATCACAATATCCAAAGGCATCTTGAATGTCTATTTTTGGAGTAATCCAATTGAAGTCGATGGTAACACCATTGCCCCATCCCTCGTACAGCAAGGTTTTGTTGGCAGATATTTCTGCAAGTGATACTTTATTGGCAGTTGCGGCTTGCATCGTATAGATACCATTGCCACCATCTAGCTGCGTTATTTTTGTAAGTTGACCAAGTTTTGCCAGCTCTTCAGAAATCTCTAGTGGATCACGAAATTCAAAAGTTGTTTTCATCTTTTATTCTCCCTTCCAAGCACTGAATGAATATATATTCCTGTTTGATCGATCTATTGTTTGACTGGGAGTTTCTCCATAATACAAAGAGTAGGAGTGCTCAAACTTTCTCCAGTTTTTGAAACCATAGTAAAGTGCTGTTCTTTTCTTTGTAAATTCTTTGAGTCCGGTTGAGGAATGGGGAGTTAAAAATGCCTTGCGGGTCTGCTCCAAACGTATTCTTCTGACAAGCTCAATTACATCCATGTTGAAAATTCTTCGACATGTAGTATTTAGAGAGTCTCTATTTGAATTGAGGTATTCAGTGATTTCTTCGAGTGTGATTGGCGGCATTCCTGCACGATCTTCGTGAATCAGTTTGACCATGTCTTCTATGAGGTCTGTTGACTCACACCGATGTGCATCAAATGCTGATTGATTATCTTCATTGTCAAGAAATATGATTGCTAGATCGTAAAAGGAATTCGGTTTCTTTGATGGCTGGCCGTTGAAATGATCATGGAATAATTTTTTGAGTTGATTGCTGGCATGATCATCCGAGTCAATTCCAATGCATTCTTCGAGCCTTGCATAGGCATTAAAAGCATTCAATTTATTTATTCTTTCTTGTAATTTATTCCATTTTAAACTCATGCAGCAAAGCTCTTCATTTGCTCCCACAATGTCCCAGATATTTCCTCCTGTTTTATTGATCCGATTGAATCCGGCAATACTATTTCTCGTCATCTGGTGGCCACTTATTGTTGTAAGTGCCTCCTTATTAGTTGTCGCCAAACTATCTAGCCAGCAGAACGATACTGATTTTGTATTAGCTTCTTCCTCGTAGAGCAGTGTTTGGTTGGATTTGAAAATTTCAAGATGGACATCTTGAATTGGTGAGCAAGTGGTCTGCGTTTCTAGAATTCCGGTGCTTAACTGAGTTACATTGCAGCCGAAGCTGGAGGTTGAATGATATTCCTCAAAATGTGCCTTGCAAAACTCTTCCATTTCGAGCGTATCGCAAAAAACATAATTTCGCGATCGTTTTCTTCGCAAGATCTTTCAGCTTATTTTTTCTACTCTATGGTTTTTGGGGCTCATGCGTACGAAGCTTGATGTTTTTCTTGAAGATTAAATTTTCACTTGCTGCTATCCGCTTCTTATCAGATTTGCTCGAATTCCTTCTGTTTATGTTATGCGGAGTAGAAGTTGGGCTGCTTAGGGCATCTTTTTAATGCTTTAGCCCTCTTATTCGTACTTGCTCCTGTGTTCTTATGAATCTCTACTTAGTATGTTGATTGCAACATTGAATACTGCTTGTACTGACTCATCTGTTTCTGCTGACTTTGCTGTTTCTATTCTTTCGACTGAATTATATGCTTCTAATTTCATCAGTGCCATCGCAGTGTTCTTGCGTACCTGATTGTCTTCGTCGATCAACTTTTTGCACAGTATATGTTCAACATCTTCTGCATCGCATGATTTTCCAATCAGTGTAACTGCTTCTGCTCTCACCTCCGGTGAGATGTCATCTAGTGCTTTGAATACTCTGATTTGCGCCCGAGGATCATCACTCTTTTGTATTTGATCTCCTAAAGCTGAAATTGCAGCAACTCGAACTTCAGCCACGTCTGAATCTGCAGCCTCTAGCAATGCCTCGGGTGCTTTGGCACCGATGAAACTTAGCGCCAGGTTGATCAAGCCAACCTGAAATGGTGTGCAGTCTGGATTTTTCAGGATTCCTAGTAAGGAATCCATGGCGTCGGGGCCAATGGTTGCCATTGCTCCAGCAGAAGATCCGAGTACAACTGGATCACTATCTTCTAAAAAGGCTTCAAGCAGATAAGGTAACGCTTCCTTGTTGCCAATTAAATTGAGCGTTTTTGCTGATGCTCTCCTGACGATGACATTCTGGTGACTTCGAAGTGCTTTACAGAGAATGGGTAGAGCTTTGTCTCCTACTGCGCCAAGACTTTTTGCAAAGGTGAGTCGCAGAGCTCCTCTCGCATCTCCGAGACCGGCGACCATTCGCTCGAGTGACTCTGCATCTGATTGAGGGATTTCACCTTCACCTAACTGTGTGCTGAGCTCATCAGCAAGCTGCTGTGCTTCTTCTTCCGTGAGTTGGCTTTCGCTGATTGATGAGATATCGGTGAAATCCTGGAGCACGGTGGATGTCCAACTTCGTTGAGTCGCAATCTAAGCGACTCTGATCAGGCACCTACCGGCTTGTGGGGCTTTGCAGTGTCGCCGCGTGGGCACATAAATGCCCCCTTCCTGGGAAGGGGGCAGACGTGATGGCATTTCGGTGCCTAATTCATCTTCATCAATATGGCAATGGCTTAACGCCGAAGGGACGGAAGGGAGCAGCGCCGGTTCTCCTGGGAGGCTGATGTCCGCCGTACTTTTGTTGGGGCAGCGTTGCTGCGCCCTTAAAGATCGGCTTCATCATGCTGATCGCTGCCGTAGCCAGTTGCGTCGTGGTGCGACTCCGACGTCCTTGTGCGTTGTCACTAACGGCAACCTTTGTGCCGGCAAGCTCGCGCATCATGTTGAAGGAGCTGGTCATCATTCCTGCGTAGGAATCGCCTGCTCGCATGTAAGGAACGATCTCAGATCCAAACACCTCGGCATATTCTGCGCAATCTGTGAGGCTGTCGATCAGAGCATCAAATCCCTCTTCTGCTTGAAGTTTGATGCTGTTTTGAACTTCCTCTTGAGTGAGGGGTGCCCGTCCTAGCAGGTGTTTGAAGTTCAGTTCAATCCCACGTTGGGGGGCGACACTATGGAAATAATTTTCCTTGTAGAAAGGAGATTTTGCCAGGCCGTTAACAAAGTCCCGGACTGTAATTTCTCCGTTCATCAAGCGCACCTCAAGGGAGATGCAACGCTCGTTTTCAGTGGGAGGCAGGTTTCCGTATACCTGCCTGTAGGCGGCAATGATCGTGCGCTCGAGTGCTTCACTGCTGCCTGGGTGATACTCGTCGAAAGTCACCGCAAAGGGACATTCGCTATGAAGCCGAGGACCAATGCCGAGGCCCATCTGGGAACAGGTGTTGCGTTTGAACTCAGCGATGGCACCAGCAACAGTCCGATGAACTGTGTTTTTTCCAGCCTTGCTGGGCATGGAGTAAGACGCTGGTTTGGTGCGGCTTGCTGCAGCCATACCTGCTGGACTAGTTTGTGTGCTTAGCATGGGGGAAAATAGTGAATAGATTAATAACAGTGACCTTTTCCAACGTGCTTAGAAGCTCACGAATTTGTCGTTACTTGCAAGCGAGCTGGAAACTTAAATTCAGTGATGTTTCATCTAGGATTAAATGAAGACCTTTCACTTGAGGTCACCTTGAGTAATCATTGCGTTGATGAATGTTCTCACTACTGCCTGATTGGCTATTAGTATCTTGGCTTTTGTGGCCTTTTGGTGTTATTGGCTGAGTATTTCTGACTTGTCAATGTCAGATTTTTGATCTTGAAAATAAAAAGGGGTGGGCTTTTGGCCCACCCCCTCAGTCAGATCAAAAAATCACTCAGCTTGAACTGATGATCAGCCCAGGGAGTTGATCACGTAGTCGAGCAGCTGGTTGTAAGCGGTCAGAGCCTGAGCGCTCATGTCGCGAGGGGCGCAACCACGGGAACGGATGTGGGAGAAACCAGCCACATAGGTACCAGCATCGATGCTGAGAGCCTTGTAGACCTCTTTCTGACCATTGATGGCCAGCTCATCCAGAGGGCCGGTGCCGCCGGTGACCAGGCAGTAGTTGATCAGACGCAGGTAGTGAACGAAGTCACGCTTGCACTTCTCTTTGCCTTCGGTGGCGCACTTACGGGGCTGACGGCCGGTGGCACCGTTGGGGTACTGGCTGTAGACAGCGTCGACAGCTTCCTGAGCGACCTGGTCGTAGTTGCTGGCGAGTTTCTCAGCAGCTTCCAGACGAGCAGAAGCACGCTGGATGGAGCCCTGGACGGACTCCATGTCGGAGGCGGTGGGGAAGCGGGAAGCGCTGTCGGCTGCGCCGACGACGGTGGTGATGACGGACTTCATGATTAAGAAGAAGGTTGTTCAGGTGTGCAGAAAATCAATCTCTGGCTCAGCTGATGGCGCTGATCACCATGTCGAAGTAGCTAGCAGCTTCACCAGACAGGCTGGCGCAATCACCAGAAGTCAGAGCCATCTTCTTGGGCTGGCTGTTGGTGTTGGTGATCAGAGCACTGGCGGCTGCCTTCATGATGGCAACAGCGCGAGCGGCGGATCCGGTAGGAACGCCCAGAGCTGCATAGGTCTCGCGGAGACCGTTCAGGCAGCGGTCCTGCAGCACAGAAGCGTCACCGGCGAGCAGTGCGTAGGAGACGTAGCGCAGAACGATCTCGCCGTCGCGCAGGCAAGCAGCCATTTTGCGGTTGGTGTAAACACCACCGTTAGGGGCTGTCAGGCCGGTGTTCTCGCAGCAGATGCCGGCGACGGCGTCTGACACGATGCAGCTGGCGTTGGAAGTGATGGCGTTCACAGCGTCAAGGCGCTTGTTGCCATCAGCAATGAAGGACTTCAGAGAGGCAAGTTCGCCGCCACCAATGAAGGAGCCGCTGGAATCGGCCGAGACAGCAGCCCGGGAGAATGCGTCGAGCATGGGGTTGTGGAATACGTTGTTTGGGGAGATGCATTCCGCATCACGAATGAACATACCCCTGCTTTCCAGACCGACTTCCTGAACACCGTCGTCAGGACACACAAGTTGACAAAGGAAAAATTAGTGAAGTTTTTCCGCCAACCATCCTTTGACTATTCATCTCTTTGTGCCCCGCTTTATGACATCTGTTTAAGGACTTGTTGGCAGCTCCATTTCAGTGGTAGCCAGAAGGCATTCGCCGAAAGCTCCTCCAGCAGAGGCTTCTGGTCCACAAGGCCCAAGCGGAGGCATCCCCAGGCCGCCGCAATTCGCGATTTTGTGTATTGAGGAATCGTTTCAGCCAAGGCAAGCCTGATGAGTTCGCTTCGCTCTCCCAAACCCTGAAGGCTTACAACGGCTGTTAGGTAATAGTGCGTTACATAATCGCTCCATAGTTTTTCTTTGATGTCGTCAATCAAGACCAGTCTTTCTGGCATGGCCATGGCCATCAAGCTTGAAGCTCCTCCGTACTGACGTGCTTCATCGCGATGCTGGAGGTTGTTTTCGATCTCCGTCGGTTCTACGGCGCAAATCCACTCCTGCCTAAGTTTCAGTTGTTGGGGGTTGTCTTGTAGGAGTTGTGTGATCAACTCGGTATACCTATCGGGAATTTGACATTTCTTGTCTGGGTCGACCAACTGAAATGCACTCCTAGCGCGCAACGACATCGAGACAGGTGCGGTTACGAGAGCCTCTAGTCTTGATACATCGCCAGCATCACCGAGATCGATAACGGCAGAACGCCTTCTCCCTGCGATTGGATCGACTAATTGAGGAATGAGTACATCCAGCCCTTTGGATTGCAGGGTGACTTTTGATAAGTATGCTCTTGCTGCACCAGCCACCAGTGGATTGCAGTCTTCAGCAAGTGGTCTGATGCTGTCGATGACTCCGGAGACTCCCAATCGACAGAAGGCCTGAATGACAGCTCTTTTCTGAATATCTTCTCCTTCGAGTGCACCCAGTAATTGTTCTTGATCTGTTTCAGTTAGTGGTGCTCCTATTTTTGTAATCGCCTCTACCGAATTGATGACTGCTGCTTCGTCACTACAGGTCAATGCGCGAAAAAGAGAGGGCAGAGCTTTTGTGCTTTTTCTTCTGCCAAGGGCGTCGATTGCCTTGCGTCGGGTGATGCGATTATAGAGATGTTCCGGATCTAACTCTGAAGCTTTAATCAGCACTTCGAGGGATTCTTCAGTGTTGCTCGCGCCGAGTCTTGTCGCGGCCATGTATTTATCAACCGGCCTCTCAAGTGTGTCTGGATCAGCCAAGATGACAGCCATAGCCTGCTCCTCTGTCAAGCCTTCAACCAAGTTGTCGAATCTCTCGGCCATGTCTCAGGGGTCGTTAAAGAAAAATCTGGATTTCGTTGCCAGCTGCTAGTGGAGCTCCAAATTGAGCTTGATCATGTCTGAGCCTGCAGCGGCTTAGGAGTTCCATTGTCCTTTTGACCATAGCATCGATATATCCGGCTTAGAGGTAATTGATTCATGATTAATGTATATCGCCGTTCTTCTGGTTTCAGCTTTAACGCATCCTTCCCTTCTGTTATTGTAGTGAAGAGAAGTTTGACACCATGCCTGTTTCGCCTGAGCTCGAGCAAGCACTTCCAAGGTTCGTGCAAGCTGTTCAGAGTTCTATAGAGGTTCAAAATCAACTTAACTTGGTTGTTGAGTTGGTTCAATTGACAGACATTGTTAAACAGGTTGAACCAACACTCACTGGTGCAGCACTGATTCCTTACGAGCAGGCAACGAGTCCCCCTAAAATTACTATTGATTCTGGTGTGTTGGAGAAAAATATTCCTTGGCGTTTGTTGCGATGCCCTGGAGGTCCTTTGGTTCTGCAGATGATTTGTGAAAAGGTCAATTTTGCGCTTTGGATTGAAAGCTGTTAACGATGTCGAATTCTGTTATTGAGCAGTTTATTAACCTGGTTGTGTACGACCATGCCATGGCCACTGGATTGAAGGCCTGCGAGACTGATCAAGATATTGTTGATTATGCAGCCTCCCGTGATTATGTGTTTTCAATTTCAGCTTGGCTTCAGTATGTCGAATCAGATGCAGTTGTCTTGTCTGAATCTGAAGTCTTAGCCATTCAAACCATTACGAACGATCATTGGTCATGGGCTTTCCGTAGGGTTGCTCCTTGGAGAGCCATGTTGATGGATGGTGCCTAGTTGTACTGTCTGTTTGCAGTCGTTCCGTCTAGACTCATTTCTATGATTTCAGAGGCTCTAGATGACCAATTCTGCCCTTAGCGCAAATCAAGACAGTACTTTAGAAGCTTTTATTTCTTTGGTTCGCCAAAATCCTGACCTAAAAGCTCAAATTAAAGCCGCTCTTAATCAAGATCAAGTTATCGATATCGCTGCCGCTAATGGTTTTGAAATCGATTCTTCTGCAATTTTGAGAAAGTGGAGCAAACATACTGACTTTACTCAGGATACGTGGATGGGATGGTTTGAAGAGTAAGAATTCCCTCAAGAATTGATTTCTGAATATCTTGTTGATTTGCTGCCTTTTTTGGCCCAATATGTGACAAGGTCTTCTCCTCCTGGCCTGGGTACACTTGCTGTAGCTTGTAGTATTTTGAATGATCGCCTTGGTCCCATTGGCCAATTCCCGATAGCTTTAACTGTTCTAATTCTTCCGCCAATTGCTTGTATGCAATTGTCAAACTTTTCTAGCTGTGTTTGATCAACAGTTTCGAAGATAAAGTCCGTTCCAACGCATATTAGATGCTGAGAACGTATCCATGCTTTCATTTGTTTTTGTGTATCCTGCATCTCAGGCTTTGCTATTTAGCCACTCATCAGTGATTTCTTCGGAGAAACTTTTAATTCTCTTGAATTTTAGAAGGCCATGCTCGGATCCCCAGATCTGTTCATCTGTCTTGGGGTCAAATCCTCGATCACGGCTGATCCAATTTTCTTGATCCACTTCAACTTCGCTAACAAGATAAGTTAGTTTTCCGTCTCGTGGAACTAAGCAGTTTTTTCCCGGTTCAACTTTTCCGATGTAATGACCTGCTTTTTCTTGTTGGAAATGCATTGCACATCCACACCGTTTTTTTAAGGTTGCAGTGTTGATGTCTTTCATGAGTTCGGCATCACGACCTGCTCCAGCCAATCTTCTCGGGTTAGCGAATCCGTAGTTCTCTACTATGAATGATTCTTTGCTTGCAGTTAAACGATGAATTCCCTGTCTATAGGGATCCCAAGGTGCATAGTCGTAACATTGTTCAGAATAAAAGCCAGGCCCTTGGAAGACGTGCCACGGTAAGGGTCGAAAAAAGATATTGATTCGAGCAAAATCCTTTGGATTCTGTTGTGACTGCTCGATGTTGTCGTAAACACCAGCGAGAGTCTTCGCGAATTCGGCAATGGCTAAATTCATCTTCATCTTGTGTCTCTACGCATTAATGCGTCTGACTTCGGATGCAAACGAAGTTTGTAGTATCCCTGATCCGGCAGATGTTCTCAAGACTGAGGATCTACAGCGAACATTTTCTGAAACAAACCAGATTCTTTCTTCCGCAATTGATTGCTCATATTGAGTTGTAAGGGTAAACGTACCATCATCCAAAAATTGATATTCGGATATTGCCGCCTCAGATTCTGCGTATCCAACGCTTCTGATTAATTTTCCTGAGCAATTGTCTTTTGTTAGAGGAACGATAATGCAAGATCCTGATGATACTTCTGACGGATCTTCGGGTTCCCAGTCGCTTTCAGCGCACCACTCCATTCTGAATGGTGATGTTACCAAGTGCTCGTCTTGATTCGTGATAATTGATGATTCAAGTAGCTGTTTTACCGCTGTGTTTTCTTTATCAATCTCTTCTATTATGACTTCGCTAAGTACTTCTTCAAACTGCTGAAAGGCTAGAGAGTGCCCTGATCGCATTGAGCGCCACTTGCCTGAACTTTGAGCAACAAATTGCTCAATCGTCATGCGAGTTTGTGTTGCTTTCTGGGTTGAGCTCATCCAGTGAAGGACGGTTTATCTGCATCATGTTAACCATTGAATCGACCATCATGGACATGGCCATGGGAGTCGACGCTACAGATTGCAGGAATGTTGTGTTCCTGCTTGGGTGTTCACTTGATGGTGGGCGGAGAATAGGCATGTTTAGAAAGGTTGTTGCTCCTGTAGTTGGCGGCCGGACGGCTGCTGTGGCTGATGTTTGTTTATCTTGCCATCATCACTGATGAGCCAACGATAATTCTACGAATATCAAAAGGAGTTAACCTTCGCAATAGAAAGGATCTTGCCTCCCTGAGACAAGATTGTTTTGATGGTTGCGGACATGGACGTTTGGTTCACCACTGATTTCTGGACCACTCTGCGGTTGGCACCAACTTGACGGGGGGATGTCCAGTTGATGGACAACGAGCCGGCATTACCAACACCTCTACGATCTTGTGCCTCAGGTGAACTTTCAGTGCAGAGGCTATTCAAGAGCTTTGAATCTGTTTCTGCGTTGTCGTATCCGGCATAACCGGCATCCAAAGCTCTTGCTCGTGTGAAGAAGAGCGTGCTTCCGCCAACGACGCTCTGTGTGGCCCGGTTGTAAGGAACTTGGTCGATGCCAAAGGCCCCAAGATACTCATCGCTATAGGTGTAACTAGCGATCTCTGCTTCATATCCTTCTTCTTGCAGGAGGCGGACATGACTCATCAATTCTGCTTGGTCACGGGGTGGACGGCCAAGGAGATGCTTGAAGTTCAGTTCAACAAAGCGGTATGGGCTGTTGGTTTCTAAAAAAAGCTTTTTGTATGTTTCTGACTGCGCGAGAGCCGTTACCAATCCTTGGACTGTCAAATCTCCATTCATGAACAATGCCTCGATCGAGGCGTTCACGTCGAGCTCCATCAGGTGTCGATTCCCAAAAACCTGGCGGTACGCTTGTCGAATCACATCCGAAGCATGTGTTGTGTCGACGTTGGCAGCCGAGGAAAGAGTTGTTGGCTCAGTCATGATGATGTGATTAGAAGGTGATTTGAGGGAGCTGCTTCATGCAGTAGCTCCCAGTAGCGGCAACTGATTTGCCCTTACATCACCTCAGTGATGGAAACGATCTTGCCTCCGCGGGCATGGATGTACTTCATCTGGCTGCTCATGTCTTTACCAGACACGACGTAGCTGTTACCAGCCGTGCGTTGACGTGAGCGAGCTGCCTGCGAAGCAACAACAATGCGGAAACGCTTTTTGGTGGGATCTGGGGCACCAGACTGTGTACCGGTGCGGTTTGCCCTGCTGGTGGTTTTGCTCCAGCCGCTGGGAGCCAGGCCTGTGGCCACTGAACTCACCAATGCGGAGCTGCCCAGCACCGTATCGCTCGCCGCAAATCCTTCTGCCAGGCTCAGTTGACGGTTGAAGTCAACCTGAGAGCGGCCGCTTTCTGTAAGGATCCGAGCGAACGGAACTGTGTCTTCACCAAAGGTGTTCTGGTATTCCGCGCTGTCGACGTAGCTAGCGATTTCAGCCTCATAGCCTCCTTCGGCGAGAATCTTGGTGTGCTCGCTGATTTCGGCCTGGGACTGCGGAGCCCTTCCCAGGAAATGTTTGAAGTTCAGCTCGATGAATCGATATGGCGCACTGGTTTCGAAGAAACGGCGCTTGTATTCGGCTGATAGGCCAACGGCACGAACGAATTCACGTGTGCTTAGGAAGCCGTCGATGAATTTGCTCTCTGCGGAAATAACCCGTTCGAACTCCATCAGATGGGGGTTGCCCATCACTTGCTTGTAGGTGGAACGAATCAGCGCAGCGAGTTGATCGGGGCCGTCACCAGGGCAACGTTGGAAAGTCTCTTGCTCCCGCTGGCCAAGACCAAAGGTGACATACACATCGCCGCGCATTGGTCCGGAGTCTTTGCCTGAGGTGATGCCAGGTGCTTTGCTGCTGAATTGGGTGGAGGTGTAGCTTCCGGACGATGGACGCAGACCAACGGGCTGACTTGGCAGGCTGATGCGAGGAGCCACACCATTGGCAAGGCTGCGGGTCAGCGCTGGACCTGCGCCGCGGGCACTATCACTGCCTGCAAAGCTCTTTTGCAGAGCGGCCAGCATTGGGAAGGCTGCTGTCGACAGGTCAGCGGGTGAAGACCATGAACGGGCATAGGGGACAACATCGCTGCCGAAGACCTCGAGGTATTCCGCGGAGTCAATGATGCTGTCGACCAGGCCATCGTGACCGTGTGCTGCCAGCAGAGCGATTTTGGCTGAGATTTCGGCCTGTGTTTCAGGTGCTCGGCCTAACAGGTGCTTGCAATTCAGCTCGACACCCCTTTGCGGCGCAACGCTTCTGAAGAAACGGTCCTTGTAGAAGCTCGACTTGGCCAGTCCACGAACGAATTCACGCACGGTCAAACGACCGTCCCGAAGCTGAGCTTCCAATTCCGAGCACCGCTCGAAATCCATCACATGGGCGTTGCCAAAAACCTGTCGATAAGAAGCACTGATTACTGTCTCCAGTGACGCCACATCTTCTGGGCTGTAGCACTCGCTTGTGACGCGATGGGGGCAGTCAGCATGAGTGCGTGGACCAACCCCAATCGCCATCTGATCACACGACTGCTTCAGGAACTCACCAATGGTGAGGGCAGCGGTTTGGGCTACTCCCTTGCGCTGGAAGCGAACAGGATCACTCCACTTGGTGGTTG
>NZ_VTLD01000003.1:0-103858 GCF_020514285.1 Synechococcus sp. PH41509
CGCTGGGTAGCCATGTGCGGAGTGGATAACCGCTGAAAGCATCTAAGTGGGAAGCCCACCTCAAGATGAGTGTTCCCATGGGGTAACCCAGTAAGGTCACGGGAAGAACACCCGTTGATAGGCTCTACGTGGAAGTCCAGTAATGGATGCAGCGGAGGAGTACTAATAGACCGAGGGCTTGACCAACATTTTGGTTCTTGCCTGAAGACAAAATTCTTTGTTGATTCAGACGTGTGGTGTTAGCCACAGATCCTATGCAGTTCTCAGGGTTCAACCCTTGAGAATGTTTATAACTATCCTGGTGTCCATAGCGGTGTGGTCCCACTCCGATCCATCTCGAACTCGGTTGTGAAACGCATCAGCGGCGACGATATTTGGGGGGTAGCCCCCTGAGAAAATAGCTCGATGCCAGGTAAAACATTCTCTTAATAGGTTGATGATTGGCTGATTGTTGTAGCAATCACCATTGCCAACCATGAAAAAGCCACCTCATTCGAGGTGGCTTTTTTTGTTGTAAGGTTTTAGAAGTCTTCTGAGCGAATCTGTGTCAAGACGTTCGCTTGTTCGACAGTTAGGTGGGCGGATATGGAATGCCTGTCAGCGCTGGAATAACGCTGAATGTGTGGATTTGAGTGCTGCTTTTGCTTATTTCGTTCTTCAGTCTTTTTTCCCGCTGCTGCTCATCGCTTTGTCTGTGGCAGCCAGGGTGTTTGGTGAAACAGATAGTTTGGATAATGTTTTGGCGGCGGTTACCCAGGTCCTCCCACCTTCCGCAACCAATCTGGTGGATTCCACCCTGCGTGGGTTGGTGAATCAGGGATTTGGTGCAGGAATTCTTGGCGTGATTGTTTTGCTTCTCACTGCAAGTAATGCCTACTTAACATTGCAGCGCGGGGCTGATCGCCTTTGGTCAGACATTCTCCCGGAACCGGCGATTGACCTACCTTGGTGGCAACAAGTGGTGCAGTTCTGCAGAACACGTGTTGAAGCTTTTTTAACCGTCTTTGTTATATCGATTCTTATCGTCTTTCAGCAATTGGTTCTCAGCATCAGACAGCTTCCGGAAGACATTCTTGGTGTTTTGGATGGTTTTATTCCTGGGTTGATGGCTCTTGTGCGATCCAGTCCCATTCTTCCCCTTGGGCGAATTCTCGCTCCAGCATTGATTTTGTCTTTGATGGCCCTGCTGCTTCAGATGGCCTTGCCCAGTCGCCGTGTCCCAAGAGCACCTTTGATTCCTGGTTCATTGTTGATCGGCTTTGGCTTGGCTTTGCTTAACAAAATTCTGAGTTTAAGTATCGTTTCTCTTGGTAATCGCTATCAGGCTTATGGGGTGATCGGTGGTGTTTTGGTTTTAACGCTTTGGGTTTGGTTGGTTGGTGTAATTCTTTATTTTGGCCAGTGTTTAAGTGTGGAATTGGCCGCAGTTCGTCTTGCTAAACCTCGGCTCGGAGAACCGAACACCCCGACGTCTTGAACTTCGATACCCCTCTGCGAAGCTGATCCAACGGACCATTTCCGTTGAGGCAAATGAATCGACCGCCAGCAGTGTTGTGGATTGCAGTTGTCTTGCTGTTGCTGGTGCCAACAGCGGCTGGTCGTCTGTTGCTCGATCTCGCCGGTGGTCTGCTGCTCACGCTCTTGGCGCTGCCGTTGATCCTGTCCGGTCTGGGGTGGATTGGCTGGAAGCTGTTGCAGTCGAGAATGATCACCTGCACGGCTTGTGGGGCGACTGGTCTGAAGGGCGCTGGAGTTTGTTCGTTTTGCGGTACGCCTTATCCCACCGCTGCGGACAACACTGGAGTTTCAGCTGCCCAGTCCACACCCGCTAGAGATCTCACGATTGATGTGATCGCTCAGGACGTGGATTCTGATTCCTGAGCCTGCAGCTGCCGTTCCCGAAGGAACAGAAAGAATGGTGCAGCACAGGCAAAGGCAACGCCAAAGCTCAGAGGAATGGCCAGCCACCAGCCTTTGATCTTCTGGCGTGGACCCTCTACACAGATCCACAGGGTGACCGCACTGGCTCCCACCAGCAGGTCAGCGCTCAATGAGCGTGAGGCCGCTGTGCTGTTCGCATCGGCGATGAACCGAGCCAAATCGAAGGCCTGACCGCCACCTTCAGCAATGAACTCCAGATTGGCTTTCCAGGGCAGGATCGCCCCTGCAAGTGCAAGGAGGAGATAGATCCAGGGCAGTGCCTTACGCATTGTTCGTTGGTTCAAGGGTTGTGGGGTCGAGTTCGACAATCGACTGTTCGACGCTGTCGAGCAGGCTCTGGCAACGGCTGAGGTAGACCTCACCGTGGAGAACCCGTTGCTGCAATTCCGCCAGGGGCACACTGTCGTTCTGCAGCTCAGCGAGCAGCAGATCAAGGGCCTGCATGGCTTCTTCGTAGTTCAGGCCGGCGGCATCGCTGCGCCAGCCTTCGATCCGATCGCGTAACTCTTTGCTGGGTTGGCGCTTGCTCATCAGGAGGTGGTTTCTGGGGAACTGCGTTGGATCTGATCGACCCGTGCCTCAAGCGTTCCGTCGCTCATCCGAATGTTGAGCTGGTCTCCGATCTTGACGGATTGAAGGTCTGAGATGGTGTCGCCGGCGGTATTGCTGATAAGGGCAAGCCCGCGTTTCAGCCAGCGTTCCGGCGAAAGCGCCTTCAGCAAGAGCTGTTTCTGCGCCAGCTCATGGCGGTAGCTCCTGATTCGCTCGAGGGGAGCTTGTTGTTGCAGCACAAAGGCCCGATCCTGGAGCCGCTGTCGCTCGCGAAGGATTCGCCCCAGCAGCGCTTCTCTCAATCGGCTCTGTCGTTGCACAAGCCCCTGCCGCGCCGCATCGCGGTCGGGCAGCAGCGCCACGATCGCCGCCGTGGGGGTGGCCGCGCGATGGTCCGCGACTAGATCTGCGACCGTCAGATCGTCTTCGTGGCCGAGGCCCGTCACCACAGGCACTGGATAGTTCGCCAGAACGCGGCAGAGCGTCTCGTCATCGAACACCGCCAGGTCTTCCCGGCTCCCGCCACCGCGCGCCAGCACCAGGGCTTGAATCCCTAGGTCAACCGATCGTTCGGCCAGACCCTCAAGCGTGCTGACAATCTTGGAGGCCACTGCTCCCTGCACTGGAATCGGCACCACGATGAGTTGCGTCAGCGGCCAGCGTTCAGCAGCGGTGCGCAGCATGTCGGCCAGGGCGGAACTGGGCACACTGGTTAGCACCGCAATGGTTGAAGGCTGGCTCGGTAGCCGCCGCTGACGGCTGGGGTCAATCACCCCCTGCTCTTCCAGCAGTTGACGCACCCGTTCAAAGTCCCTCAGCACGGTGCTCAGGCTTGGGCGGATGTCCAGAGCCTGAACGGTGAGGCTGGCCCTTGCTGCCCAGAAATTCAGCTTGCCCACCACAGTGACGCCGTCACCGTCCTCGGGTCTGTAACTCAGCTGGGCAAGTTTCGAAGCCCACACCACTCCCGAAATGCTGGCGGCTCCGTCGGTGAGGGTTAGCCAGAGGTGGCCTTTCTTCAGTTGAGGCCGCGAGACTGTTGCCTCCAACAAAAAACGCGGCGCAAAGCCGCGTTCCAGCAGGCTTCCGATGGCTGTGTTCAGTTCAGCAACGGAGTAAGTCGGAAGGCGATCAACGCTCAAGGCGGCTGTAGGCGTAACCCCAGTAGATGCAGACAATGGCGGAGATGCTGGTCACAAGAACGCCCCAGTGCTGGTGAATCTGGGTGGCGCCGATCGTGCAGATCACCAAGGCGCTGCTGAGCATCCTCGATCCATCGCGTCTGTTCTGTACGTAAAGCGGTGCCAACGACTGTCTCTGTGGAATGCACCCATTTTGATGCATCAGCGATAGCCGATACCGAGGCACCAAAAAACCCCCCGGTGAGCCGAGGGGTTCTCTGGATCCGCGGTGCGGAAATCAGCCGAGGCCGATCTGGGACAGGATGCCCTGGCCGGTCAGGAGCTCGGTGCCGAGACCGATCACGATGCCCATCATGGCCAGACGACCGTTCCAGGTCTCAGCGAAGTTGACGAAGCCGAAGCGTGCGTTGTCAGACATGGGGAAGGACCGATTTGGTTTGGTAACAATGTAACAAAGGTTGGAGTTTTGTTGCGAGTGCTAACGGCTACAGGAAGGGGGATCCATTTCCATTGTTTACGCCTGCCCTCCGCTTGACCTGCGTTTCGTCCGGGCGGTCGGTAGTGCCTGGCGGGGGTCGTCGGGCCAGGGGTGCTTGGGGTAGCGCCCTCGCATCTCGCGGCGCACGTCCTGATAGCTGCCTTGCCAGAAGCCTTTGAGATCCCGGGTACGTTGCAGGGGACGACCTGCCGGTGAGAGCAGTTCCAGGGTGACGGGGATACGACCATCCAGCACGTGGGGCCCGTCGTCACATCCGAACATCTCCTGCAATTTCACGGCAAGGATGACCTCCTCCCCTGTGTAAAGCAGTGTGGCCTGCCTGCCGGCCGGAATCTGGACGCGACGCGGCAAAAGCGCATCCAGCTGTTGCCTCAGGCTCCAATCCAGATCGCCCCAGAGCGCTTCTTCAAGTGCTGCTGTGCTGATGTCGCCCCAACCCAGGCAGCCCTCAAGGGTTGGACCAAGCCAGGTTTCAGCCTGCTCCAGCAGCGTCGTGAGATCTCTGGC
Source organism: Synechococcus sp. PH41509 (assembly GCF_020514285.1). Taxonomy (NCBI): domain Bacteria; kingdom Bacillati; phylum Cyanobacteriota; class Cyanophyceae; order Synechococcales; family Synechococcaceae; genus Synechococcus; species Synechococcus sp. PH41509. The sequence goes on from NZ_VTLD01000003.1 coordinate 4,642, forward strand.
CGGCCATGGGCTGCCCACCTGCTGATGCATCCATTCCAGCCGTTGGCGCAGCTGGTGGGTGCTCTCCGTCCAGGGCAGTGCGTCAAGGCTGGAGTTCTTCTGCAACTGTTCGATGAGCAGGCTCCGGCATAGCGGCGCTGCTGGCGAAGGCTGTGGCGTGCGGCGCACCACCAATTCACCCAGTTTCAGCAGTCGTTCGGCGCGGATCCTCTGGCGTTCAGGATCCCAGCTGACTAAGTCCTGCCAATGGCCTTCTTGCTCAGCGATGGTCAGCAGGGTGCTCTGGCTCAGGGCTACTGCCATCTGGATGCGGGTGTCTCTGTCGCCCATGTCGACCCTGGCGACAGCCAGGGCCGGGCTCCCCTGAAGCGGATCCCAGGGAAGCAGCACGGCGCCGCGTCCCTGGCGCAACTGATAGCGACCGGTTTGGTCCGGTCGCTCTTGCGCTAGCCATTCCGGAAAGGCCGCCAGGATCAGATCGCCAGCGCTGACGGACGATCCCTGTTTCTGGGGTGAAGGGCCTAGTCGCTTCAGTTGGCGGCTGAGCTGCTGGCTGAGAACCCGAAGGGATGGATGGCGCTGGATGCCGTTCAGTCGGGCCTCCAGATCGCTGCCGATTTGGCGGGTGTTGAAGGGGTCCCGTTCGCTGAGGATTGCAGCCAGATCGCATCCCAGCTGGGGGACGCCCCGTTCATGGGCTTCCAGCAGCAGCATGCCGATGCGGGGGTGAACGCTCAGGCCGCTGATCAACCGTCCCCGGCCACTGATGCGGCCGTCCTCCTCCAAAAGGCCGAGCTGTTGCAGTCCGCGCTGTCCCTCCTGCATGGCTGCTGCTGGTGGAGGATCCAGCCATGGCAGTTCTTCGCCCAGTCCAGCGCCCCACTGGGCCAGTTCTATTAATACAGGCTGGGGATCCGCCAGCAGCAGTTCGGGGGGGTGGAACTGTGGTCGTCGCTGTTGCTCCGCGGGCGACCAGAGGCGGATGCAGCTGCCTGGGCACTGTCGGCCGGCCCTGCCCCTGCGCTGTTCCGCACTGGCCAGGCTGGAGGCTGTCGTCTCCAGGCCTTCCATTCGGGTGTTGGGGTCGTAGCGCAGTTGACGGCTGAGGCCGCTGTCAATCACCAGTCGCACGCCGTCGATGGTGAGGGAGCTTTCGGCAATGGCACTGGCCAGGATGATGCTGCCGTCCTGGTTTGGATCGCAGCGCTTGAGGGCTGAACTCTGCTGTTGCATTGGGAGTTGCCCATGCAGCGCCTGAATGCGCCAGTTCTGCAGAGCCGCTGCTTCGCTCAGGGTCTGTCTGCAGCGTTCAATCTCCGCCAGTCCAGGCAGGAAGACCAGTACACCGCTTCCCTGAGGTTGCTCGAGGGCATGTTGCTCAATGGCGCGTAACACCTGTCGAGGCAGGGGTTCGTCCGGTCTTGGCGATTGGTGATGGGTCTCCACCGGGTAGCAGCGGCCTGGGCTTTCAAGAACCTTCGCCTCGGGAAGTCGTTCCCTCAGATCAGAGAGATCCAGCGTGGCTGACATCAACATCAACGCCAGGTCAGGATTCAGCAGTGGGCGCGCCTCCCGCAGCAGAGCGAGGGACAGATCCGCATCACGCCCGCGCTCATGAAATTCATCGAAGATCACGCAGCCCACCCCTTCCAGCGAGGGGTCGCTTTGCAGACGCCGCAGGAAGAGCCCGTCGGTGATCACCTCCACCTGGGTGCGGCTGGATCGTTTCTGTTCCCCGCGCACGGCATAACCGATGCGCCCACCGACCTCTTCTCCCAGGCTCGCGGAGAGGCGGGCCGCCGCGGCTTTGGTGGCCAGACGCCGCGGCTCGATCATCCAAATTTTCTGCTTCGCCCCAAGCATCCCCTGGCCTTGCGCTAGGGCACCGATCAGAGCCAGGGGTACGCGCGTCGTCTTGCCTGCCCCCGGTGGCGCCTGCAGCAAAACGGTTCCCCCCGGGCGAACTTCAGAACAGATCTGTGCCAGCAGGGCGTCGATCGGGAACTGGTTCAAACCGGTGCTGCCGCTCGATTCACGGGACGAGATCCATCAGGCCCAACAGAAGCAGGCTGCTGATGGCGCCAACAGCGGCCAGCAAACGCACAAGGGGGCCGATGGAAACAACGAGGGAGGTCATAAAGACTTTCTTAAAGGCCGAATTGATTCCGGTCTAGTCCCTTGGTTTTTGCGCCGCTGCTTTCATTTGCACGCCTTTACACATGTGGTGCCTTGATCAGCGCACGTGGCGGGTTCCATCAACGGGGTGGTACTCCTCCCCGGTGAGTTCCTCAAACACGATTGCTGGCAGGCCGGTTTCAAACATGGTCTGTAGAGCCTCCTTGAGATAGGGGTTCCAGCCGCCAGTGCTCACTTGTCCGTGGCGCACAGTCCAGTCCCAAGTGCCCTGAAGGTCCCTCGGGATTCGGCCTTCCCGGTCACGTCGGGCGACCAGATCGAGTGATTCCACAAGCCCCACCGTGATCGGGTCCTTGCCGTAGGCGGGCGTAAGGCTCAGTTCGAGGCGAACCGGATCTTCTTTCATCAGACGAAGCCGAAACCGGGGAGGCAGTTTGAGGCCCTTGATGACTGCGGCAACGATGCGTGTTCTCTGATCCACTCAGGCGACCCCTGTCGACTCCAAGTGCCCAATTTATTCAGTGCCCGGTCCTGCGGCCGTCGAAGCCTCGTCATCGTCACCGCCGAAGCGCACCGTCAGCAGGTCTTCTTCGGTAATGCGTCCCTCGCTGTCCAGCAGTTCCGGGTGGATGGTGACCTGGCCAGTGCGGTCGATGGGAGCGCTGCTTGGGCCACTGCTGATTGGACCACTGGCAGCACGAAAACCCTTGCTCATGACGCGGAAGGCCTGCCAGAGCAGGGCGACGAACAAAGCGCCGTAGAGAAGCGGAAACAGCGAACTGAGCATGACCCTCCCTCCTAACTGAATCTCTTCATTCTCACGCTATCGGGATCCCGGTTGCACGCGGTCACAGCTTTGACACCGATGGTGGCTGTTTTTTGGTCTGCTCTGCGTAGCGTCGAGTCAACCGATCGCCCAGCAGCTGTGATGACTTCCCAGTCCCGCTCGCTCGTCGCCTCCGCTCTGGCGGGAGGATTGTTGGTTGCCGGTGTTTCATCAACCCCGTTCATCGTTGGCCCTCAGCAGGCTGAGGCGCGGCCAGCGATCCGTCGCGACTCGTTTGTGGCCGCTGCTGTCAAGCGCAGTGGTCCAGCTGTGGTCACTCTGGAGACAGCTCGGACCGTGAATCAGTCCGGTGCTGCGGGCGTGCCGCCAGCCCTGATGCGGGACCCCCTGTTTCGCCATTTCTTTGGCATTCCACGCTCCACAGCACCGCGCCCCAGGGTTCAGCGCGGCCAGGGCAGTGGGGTCATTTTCGATGGCAAGGGTCTGCTGCTGACCAATGCCCACGTGGTGGAGGGGGCGGATCAACTCACCGTGGGGCTTTCCGACGGGAGAAGGGTGCCTGCTCGGGTGGTGGGCAAAGACAGCCTGACGGATCTCGCGGTGGTGCGTCTGGAGGGGGCTGGGCCCTGGCCAGTCGCTGACTTAGGGGATTCTGATCGGCTCAGTGTTGGCGACTGGGCGATTGCCGTTGGTAACCCCTTTGGCCTGGAGAGCACGGTGACATTAGGAATTATCAGCAACCTCAACCGCAACGTTGCTCAGCTTGGGATTTCGGGCAAGCGTCTGGATCTGATTCAGACCGACGCGGCGATTAATCCCGGTAATTCGGGCGGGCCGCTCCTCAATGCCGATGGGGAGGTGATCGGGATCAACACCCTGGTCCGATCAGGGCCAGGGGCGGGTCTTGGTTTTGCCATTCCCAGCAATCGCGCCCGTGCCATCGCGGAACAGCTGGTGACCCGCGGCAAGGCCCTTCATCCGGTGATCGGCATCCGTCTGTCTCCTGTCCCCCGGCCAACGCCGACGTCCCAGGTCCCAGCGGGAGCGGTCATTCGCTCTGTCCAGCCTGGGGGGCCAGCGGACCGCGCCGGGCTCAAGGTGGATGACGTGATCACGAGTTTTGATGGCAAGGCTGTTGCTGACCCTGCAGCCGTGGTCAGTGCAATCGATCGCCGCGGTGTGGGAGCCACGGTTGTGTTGGGGGTGCGGCGCGGTGAGGACCAGGTCACGATCGAAGTCAAGCCGGTCGATCTGTCGGCCTTGACCTCAAGCTGAAGTCTCGGCGTCAGGCGTCGTCGGAGTCCCTCAGTTGTTCAACGCATTGGGTGATGCATTCGCCGTCGTCGAGCGAACAGGTGGTGATGCATTGGAAATAGGTTTCCACGGCGTCCCAGGTCTGCTCATGGATTTCCGTGCCTGGGGCTGATGAACCGCCAACGGGTTCGGTGTTGCCGGGGCCGGAAACCATTCTCATCGGGGCTGGGGATCAGTTTTGTCAGCCTATGCAGACGAAAACAGCAGGTAAAGAGAAATAAGTCTTCCTGCCTAAGGGTGTGTGAAGTTTTCGGTGGGGTGGCTCGATGCTCGTCAGGCCGCCTTTTTGCGCCGGGCATCTCGAGCTTTCTGCTTTTCCTTGTTGGCTTTCCGCTTGGCCTCTCGCTCCATAGCCAGTTCTTTCTCCTTGGCTTCAGCCCTTTCCTCTTCTTTTTTCTCGAGGTAGTAGTTGTAATCCCCTCGGTACATCACCAGTTCACCCTCCCGCAGTTCGACGATCCGGTTGGCCACGCGGGAGATGAAATAGCGGTCGTGGGAGACCAGCAGCGCGGCTCCTTCGTAGGCCATTAAGGCGTCCTCAAGCATTTGCTTGGCCGGGATGTCGAGGTGATTGGTGGGTTCATCCAAGACCAGAAGATTGCAGGGTGTGAGCAGCATTAGCGCTAGTGCCAGGCGGGCTTTCTCGCCTCCGCTGAGCTTCCCGACCTCCTTGAATACCGAGTCGTTGCTGAAGCAGAAACTGCCCAGCAGCGAACGAACCTGGGTCTGGGTCCAATCCGGGACCGCTTCGTACATCGTGTCAATCACGGTCTTGGAGAGATCCAGGGCTTCGGCTTGGTTCTGTTCGAAGTAGCCCGCAATAACGTTGTGTTCCCCCAGTCGGGCACTGCCTTCATCGGGGAGTTCCACCCCCATGACCAGGCGCAGCAGGGTGGACTTGCCTGCACCGTTGGGACCCACGAAGGCGATGCGGTCGCCCCGCTCCACCTCCAGTTCAGCGCCCAGAAACAGGATCTTGTCTCCATAGCTGTGGGTGACGTTTTCGATCAGGGCAACTTGTGCCCCTGAGCGCGGAGCGGGCGGGAACTGGAAACTCGGCCCCGCCACAGATTCGATCGGTGCCTCCACCCGTTCCACCTTGTCCAGTTGCTTCTCACGGCTTTTGGCCTGGGTGCTGCGGGTAGCGCTGGCGCGAAAACGATCGATATAGGCCTGTTGGGTGGCGATGTCTTTCTGCTGGCGTTCGAAGGCCGCCTGCGTGGCCTCCCGTTCCATCTGTTTTTGCTCCAGGTGGGCGGTGTAGTTCCCCAGATAGCTGCGGGACACCCCCCTTTCGGTGGAGACAATTTGATTGCAGACCCGGTCGAGGAAGGTGCGGTCGTGGCTGATGACGACGAGGGCAGCGCTCTGCTCCAGCAGGTAGCTTTCCAGCCACTGGATGGTCTCGACATCCAGATGGTTGGTCGGTTCATCCAGCAGCAGCAGATCCGGCTCCTGAAGCAGAATTTTCCCCAGGGCGATCCGCATCTGCCAGCCCCCGGAATAGTCCTTCACCTGCAGCTCAGCACCCTCAGGGGTGAAGCCGATCGTGGGCAGGAGTTTGTCGATCCGGGCGTCGAGTTCGTAGCCATGCAGTGCTTCGAAACGGCTCTGCAGCTGTCCCAGTTGTTGGATCAGCTGATCCAGATGATCGGGATCTTCAGCAGCGCGTTCCGACCCCATCGCCTCTTCCACCTGCCGTTGGCGGTTCATCACCTCGGCGGCTTCACCAAAGGCTTGGAACAGCTCCTGGCGCACTGTGCGCTCCAAATCCACATCGAATTCCTGCTGCAGATAGGCGATGCGGGGTTCTCCCTGACGCACCACCTGGCCGCTGGTCGGTTCCTCGTGTCCCGCAATCAGACGCATCTGGGTGGATTTGCCGGCGCCGTTGACCCCCACCAGTCCGATTCGGTCTCCGGGTTTCACCTCCCAGGTCACCGCGCGAAGCACTTCCCCAGTGGGATAGATCTTGCTGACGTTTTCGAGTCGCAGCACCGGCGGAAGGCGTCCTTCCCCCCATCATCCCTGTCGGCACACTGGTGAAGGTTTCCGGAGGGCGCTCGCCATGCTGAAACTGGAGCAGCTGGCCGCTCTTGTGGTGGCCGCAGGTCTGGCGATCGTGAGTTATGTGCTGTTTTTCAGTTGGGCCGGTGGTGGCGGCTATGAACGCCGGCAGCGCGTCGAGCCCCAGGCTCTGTTGAAGTCCGTCTCACCCAACCTCAAAGACCTCCCCTCGCTTTAACCACCCAGCGCTTGCTGTCTTCATCATCCAGGCTTGCCAGATGCTCGCGCACCTCTTGGGCTGTGACCGGCAGGCCCAGTTCGTCGCCCAGATTGCAGATGCTGTTCATGGCGCCGTTGGGGTCCTGGAGAGCCTGGCGAAACAGCGCCTGCGTCTGCTCAGGATTGCTCCTGATGCGGGCGTACAGCGATGCGGCGTTGGAAGACATCGCGGTTTGAGCAACTCTTCAAACGCTATTCAGGACCGAAGGCCTTGTCAGGCGGCCTGTTCGATGCCGTCATCGTGCTGCCCCAGAGCAGAAGCGTCCTCCATGCTGCGGGCATCCATGCAGAGCACCTTGCGCAATTGGGCGTAGTTGGCTGCCTGGGTGTTGCGCCCTTCCTGCGAAGCACCGTATTCAGCCCGCTGGAGCACATGGTGCAGGTGGGTCAGTAGGTAGGTGCTGATCACCGCTGACACCAGAACATCGCTGTTTTCAGCGCTGCGACGGGGGCGTCGCGACCGACTGCGTGATCCGGCAGGGCTGCGACGGGAGCGAGATGTGGCTTGTGTCATGGGGTTCTCCGAGGAGGACCAATGCCCCCACCATAGTCATGGATACTACCCTTGACCACCTCTGTACACTTTTCACTAACTGAGCCTCTTTCTGGGGATCCGGTCGTGCCCACCCGTCAGACCTCATCCAGTGGGAAGCCCAAGTCCCCGAGAATTCAGGTGGTTCTGCCTGAGGATCTCTGTGAGCGCTTGACCGCCATGGCCGAGCTGGAATCCCGCACGGTGAGCAACATGGCGCGGGTGTTGATCCAGCAGGGGGTGCAGCGCCATGAGCAGGAGCAGGAGGCGTCTGCTCCTGCCCCAACGCGCGAGGAACGCCTCCGGTCAGCACTGGAATCACAGCAGCCCCGCCGACTGCGAGGAGCACCCCGGCGTTTGCGCTTGCATCGACCTGGCTAGGTCCAGGACGTTCCGATCAGGCTGGATGCACCAGTACGCCAAGCACTGTCTCGCGACTGGCCCCTGTGACGGCAGGCACATTGCCGGGGTGGTTCCGCTGGTGCCACCAGGCCAGCAGCGCGAAGACCAGGGCCTCTCTGGCCTCAGCTGGTACCCCCACGGTGCTGCTCTCGTCGACTTGGGCACCCCGGCAGCGTCGGCGCAGCTCGTTAATCAGCACCGGGTTTTGGCTGCCACCTCCAGCGGTGATCACTTCGATCGGTGCGATGCCGCGTGTCTGGCGCAGATGCTCCAGATCCTGGGCGACGACGGCGGCGGAGAAGGCCGTCAGGGTTGCCATGGCGTCGGCGGCTGAGGCCCCCTTGAGCTGATGCAGTCGTCGGTTGAGATCCTCCTGCCCGAAGCACTCCCGTCCCGTGGATTTCGGCGGTGCTATCTGGAAATATTCCTCCTGGAGCCAGCGTTGGATCCGGGCCTCATCCGCATGGCCCTGCGCTGCCATCGCTCCTCCCTGGTCGAAGTTCTGCGCCCCATCGGTGAAATGGTGGATGCCCAGGTCGATCAGGCTGTTCGCTGGTCCGCAGTCCCATCCCAAGACCGCGGCATGGCGGTCCGCGCCACGGCAGGGGGGGATCAGGGTGAGGTTGGCAATTCCCCCCAGGTTCAGCAGTGCCCGCCAGCCCTCCGTGCCCCCCAGTAGCGCTGCATCAGCCCGAGGCACCAGGGGTGCCCCTTGCCCGCCAAGGGCCAGATCAGCGGCGCGGAAGTCATGGATCACAGGCCGTTGGAGCAGGTGGGCCAGTAGCGGAGCCTGCAGCATCTGCCAACTAGCACCCCGAGTCCCCTGGGCCGGCGGGCGGTGCCAGATGGTCTGACCATGGCAGCCGATCACCTTGGCTTTCTCTTCGGGATCGCAAGCTTGCACTGCATCTGCCTGCACCTCCGTGATCGCTTCCGCCAGCTCCAGCCAGCGGGGCGCGGGCATCGCTGTTCCCTGGCCGGCGGCCACCACCTGCTGCTGCAGCTGGGGCGGATAGGGCTGATGGTGGTGGCGAAGCAAGGACCAATGCGGACGTTGGGCGGGGCCGTCGAAGCGCGCCAGCACTGCATCGACACCGTCGGCACTGGTCCCGCTCATCAGCCCGAGGCAGTGCATTGGCTCAGATTTTCGGCAGGCGTTGCAGGTCGTCCACCAGCCCCATCACCACCAGAAGGTGACCCTCCTCGAGCACATGGGATGCCGGTGGGTTCACCATCAAGCTGCTTTGCGGCCCAGCTGCCAGCACATTGACCCGGAAGTTCTTGCGCAGATTCAGATCTCGGAGCGAACGCCCCACAAACGGTTCCGGAACCTTGATCTCCTCGATGCAGTGCTGTTCATCCAGGGCCAAGCGCTCCATCAAGTTGGGGCGCACCAGTTCAAGACCCAGGCGCTCACCCTGCATCCGGGAGGGGAAGATCACCCGGTCGGCCCCAACCCGTTTCAGCATTTTTTCGTGAAGGTCGCTCGTCGCCCTGGCGATCACCTGGCGCACCCGGCTTCCCTCGCTGTCCTTGGCGATCAACGTCGCGGTGATGCTGGCTTCGATCGGTTCACTAATCGCCACCACCACAGTGCCCATCTCGAGCACGCCAGCCTCCCGCAGAGCTTCTTCGTCGGTGCAGTCGACAACGCGGGCCTCCACGCTGGGCTCCACCTGACGCAGTTCATCTACCGCCCGTTCCGAGCGGTCCACGGCCAGAACGTCTGCTCCGTTCTGGAGCAGTTCCCGGCAAACGGCGATGCCGAAACGGCCAACGCCGATGATCGCGAACCCGAGGCGATCGCTGCCTTGCAGTGGGCTCCACTGCCACCACTCCTTCATTGCTCTATCCCCCGCTGATAGTCCTCAGACATACAGATCCTCGTTGGGATAACCGATTCGATTCTGGCGATTCATGTGAATTTGTTCCTGGGTCATCGCTTCCCAGATCGCACTCAATAGAAGCAGGATTCCCAGTCGTCCCACAAACATTCCCACCATCAGAACAGCCTGGCCGAAACGGGGCAGTTCAACGGTTACCCCGAGATCGAGCCCCACGGTGGCAAACGCGGAGACGCAGGTGAACAGCATTTCCATGAAGGTGAACGAGTCTTTGCCGTTCAAATTGCTGGCGATGCTGATCAGCAAAGCCATGGCCATCACGAACAGCAGAGAGCCCACTGTGATGCCAACGGCCCGCAGCACCACTTTGTCGCTGATGGTTCTGTTGCGGATCACCACCGCCTCACGGCCTCGCAGGGTGGAGCGCGTGGCCGCCATCAATGCGGCCACGGTGGTGGTCTTGATCCCTCCACCAGTGCCGCCGGGACTGGCTCCGATGAACATCAGCACCATCAATAACAGCAGGCTGGATTCGGTGACGCTCTCGAGCGAGAGCGGAACGGTGGTGAAGCCGGCCGTGCGAGCCGTAACCGATTCGAACAGTGCGGTCAGCCAACGCTCAGGCACGGGCATGCCCGTGAAGATTTCGCCCTTGTTCAACCATTCCGTAAGGGCTAAACCCCCCGCCCCGAAGCCGATGAGCAGCACGGTGGTGCGGAGTACCAGGCGGGAGTGCAGGCTCAGGCGACGTCGTCCTCGCCCTCTGCGCAGGAGCTGTGTGCTCAGATCGTTCGTCACCCGCCAACCAAGGCCGCCGGTCACGATCAGCAGCATCACGACGGCATTCACCACACCATTGCTGCGGTAGCGCTCGAGGCTGTCGGCCCAGAGGCCAAACCCCGCGTTGTTGTAAGCCGAGATGCTGTGGAACACGGCGGCCCAGAGACGTTCGCCGTGGTTGGGTATGTCATCGAAGCCGAAGTGATAAAGAATCACGGCGCCCATCAGGATCACCAGCGTTGCCGTCAGGGCAATGCCACGAAAGGTGCGCCCTACGCCCCCTATGCCGAATTCGTCGAGGGTTTGGCCCCGGTCGAGGCGTCGACGCAAGGCTGTTCCCTGCACCACAAATCCCTGTAGAAATGTGGTGATGGCCATCAGGCCAAGGCCCCCAGCCAGGATCATCAAGGCCAGCACCGCCTGGCCGAAGGTCGTCAGGTCCGTGCCGATGTCGATGATCGAGAGCCCCGTCACGGTGATGGCGGACGTGGCTGTGAACAGAGCTTCCCAAAGCCCCACGCTGCTCGAGGAGCACAGCGGAGTGGCCAGAAGCAGCGTGCCGATCAGTACCACCAGCAAACCGGTCACCACGGTGAACTGGGGAACCGTGAGCCGACGATGCCAGCCCTGGCTGCGTTCGATGGCTCTTCCGATCGGCACAGGCGTGTGCGAGATCTGACCAGTGTTGTTCAGGATCCGCCGTAATGCCAGAGGATCAAGGCCGGCACCAGAATGGTCATGATCACGGTTAGTCCAAGTCCGTACCGTGTGACATCAAGAAAGCGATAACGGCCCGGACCGAACACCATCAAATTGGTCTGATATCCAACAGGGGTAAGAAAGGACTGACTGGCTCCAAACAGCACCGTGATTAGCAGTGCAGTGGGAGAGAGCTGCAGGGAGGGAGCCAGTTGCACTGCTACGGGCGCCAATAGGGCCACCGAGGCTGCATTGCTCATCACTTGGGTTAACAGTGTTGTGCCGATGAAGATCACCATCAGTGCGGAGTAGCTCGGCCAGCCCGCCAGCCCCTGCTGGAGCACTAGAGCCAGGGCGTCGGCCAGTCCCGTGTTCTGCATGGCAACACTGAAACTGGTGAGGGATCCCAGCAGTAGAATCACGTCCAGACGGATCGAGCGCTGCAGTTCTCCTAGGCGCAGGCAGCCGGTGGCGACCACGCTCACCATGGCCAACAGCACAGCGGCCACCAGGGGGATCGGGGTCAGACTGGGCAGCAGCAGCATCGCGAGGGCAATGCTGACCGCCACGGGCTTGCGTCGAACTGTGGGGAGGTCGTCTTCCAGTCGATCCAGGACCAACAGGTCATTGCTGGCCTGCAGACCACGGATGGAGTCGATCGGTGCCTGCAGCAGCAGCACATCGCCTTCCCGCAGGATGACTTGCCCCAGGCGTTCTTGGACGGTCTCTTGGCCGCGGCGCAGGGCGAGAACAGTGGCGTTGTGGCGCTGCCGGAACCGCAGTTCCCGCAGACTGGCACCGGCCAGGGTGGAGCCAGCAGGCAATAAAACCTCCACGGTTTTCTGTCCACTGGCCTCTTCGGTGTTCAGGCTGAAACCTGCGTTCTGCCCCTGGGTTGTGAGCTGAACCGTGTGATCCTGCTGGAGCCGTAGCAGATCAAGGCGGGTGACCCGCAACAGCAGATGATCGCCGGCCTCAAGACGACGGTCTGCCAGGGGTGGCAGGAGTCGCTCTCCACCGCGCTGCAGTTCCAGCACGTCAACGTCGAAACGACGTTGCAATCGACTGTTCAGGAGAGAGCTGCCCACCAGCTCCGACTCGGGTGGGATGCGCACTTCCGTGCAGTAGCTGCTGGTCTTGGGGCTGCCGCCGAGGTCATCCGTGCTGGCACCTCGGTCCGGCAGCAGCACCCTTGGAGCCAACACCAGATAAATGGCCCCTGCCAGCCAGACCGGCAGGCTGATCAGGGTGAAGCTGAACAGATCAAGGGAGCCGTAGCCCAGTTGCTGGCTGATGTCGCTCACCAGCAGATTCACAGAGCTGCCCAGCAGGGTCAGGGTGCCCCCCAGAACCGTGGAAAACGACAACGGCAGTAGCACCCGGGATGGAGAAATACCGCGCCGCTGGCACCAGCCCTCGACCACGGGAAGCAGGGATGCCACCACTGGAGTATTGGGAACCACTCCCGAAACCGGGGCGATGACAAAGGCCATCAGGGCGATCAGGCGGCGTGAGGAACGGATCCGTTCTGATGCGATCAGGGCCCGCAGTCGGTCCAGCGCACCACTTTTGAAGAGTGCTGCGGAGACAGGAAACAGTCCCAACAGGGTGATCAGTGCAGGACTGCCGAACCCCGCCAGGGCCTCCTGTGGGTTGAGCACCCCAGTCGCGATCAACAAGCTCAGGCTCAGCAATCCTGTGAGCTCCGGTGCAATTACCCCGGTGATGAACAACACCACCGCCAGACCCAGCACGGCCAGCGTGATCAACGCCTGAGGGTTCTGAAGAGCGTTGCTCAGCTCTGCCATGGCGGCGAGTCGCCGGTCGTCAATTGCGGGGATTCTGCCCTGGGATCAAAAAATTGCTCGCGCATCCACTGCTGCAGGCCTTGCAGCCCATCCCCCCGCACGGCTGAGAGGAATAGTGCATCCGGCTCCCGCTGATGAATCGCTTCGATGGCGGTTGCCTCGCAACGGTCGATCTGATTGGCGATCACCCTGCGCAGGGCGGTGCTGCCGAGGTCATCGAGCAAGCGATGCACGGTGTTCAGTTGGCCTTGCCAGTCGGGGTCAGCCAGGTCCAGCACCAGCAACAGCACATCCGCGTCCAGTGCCTCCTCCAGCGTTGCGCGGAAGGCTTCTACCAGTGGGGCAGGGAGATCGCGAATGAAGCCCACTGTGTCGGTGAGCAGCAGCCGTTGGGGGCGCGCCCCAGGGCAGGGGAGGTCGAGTTTGCGCGTGGTGGGGTCCAGCGTGGCGAACAATTTGTTCTCTGCCAGCACGCGATCGCTCGCCCGTTTGCCACATAAGGCATTGAGCAGGCTGGATTTGCCGGCGTTTGTGTAACCGACCAGGGCCACCCGCGGCAGACCACGCCGCTGATCCCGCAATCGGCTGCGGTGGGATTGGAGCTGGCGCTGATCCCGCAGCAGCCGTTCGATGCGTCGGCTGATGGCCCGACGGTCTTTTTCCAGTTGTGTTTCCCCTGGCCCGCGCGTGCCGATGCCGCCGCCCTGACGCGACAGGCTGCTGCCCCGTCCCAGTAGGCGTGGCAGCCGGTAGCGCAGTTGGGCTAGTTCCACCTGGAGGCGCCCTGCAGCACTGCCGGCCCGCTGGGCAAAGATGTCGAGGATCAGCTCACTGCGGTCAGAGACCGGGCAGCTCAGCAGTCGTTCCAGATTGCGTGCCTGCACTGGGGTCAGCTCCCGGTCTGTGATCACCAGTGAGGCTTGGCAACGACGGATCTCGAGGGCGGCTTCCTGAAGTTTCCCGGAGCCCCAGACCGTCTGGGGATTGGCTTGGCCCCGACGCTGGCTGGTCAGAGCCACGGGCTGGGCGCCGGCACTGCGCACCAGTCCCTCCAGTTCAGCTAATTCACGCTGGTCGCGCTGCCCATCTCCGCTGGTGAGCGTGAGCAGGAGCACCCGCTCCTCTCCGGTGGCGGCTCGGATGGTTGCGGCTTGGGGTTCGTCTGGTGTGAGGGAGCAAAGGTCACGCAGGTCGCCCTGTTCGAACTCTCTCCACCCATCGGGCTGCAGTGGATCAGGAATGAGTAGTTCTGCCGGGCGCCCGCCATCGGCCGAGGGGCACGGTGCAAAGCGCAGCCAGTGCCTCGGGGCGATGTCGAGAGCGACAACAGCGTCGCGGGGATCCTGGTGAAGCCCTTTGCGGGCGAAGGGGCAGCTGATCAGGCGCCAGCCTCCGCTGCTCCGCCGCGGTGTTGCTGGCAGGTGCTGCAGCGGTGAATCGCTGCCGGTGAGGGGGCCCAACCAGAGCAGCCGGCAAAGGCCACGGCCGTCGAGCACCAGATGCAGCGGCATCTCGAGATCCAGAACCAGATCCGCCAGTCGTTCGAGGCTCAGCAGATCGGCTCCGCAGCCCTCGGGATGACGCCGATGACTCAGGCGCTCCAGCTGGCGTTGCTGGCTGGGGCGCAGACCGCGGCAGCGCCCTCCCAGGTGGGATTGCTTCAACGGCTCAGCAACCAGGCGCCGGCGGAGCGCAGTCCCAGGGACAGTCCCGGTAGGCGGGTCAGGTACGTGGCCCGTCGCAACTGAAATGCCAGTGGTCCGGCCAGGGTGAATCCCATGCCAGTCAGTGTGGCGTCGCCGACCCCGAGGCTGAGCATTTCGCCACGATCCTCAAACTGGAAGGGTTGCGGCTCTTCCCCCATCCGCAGGCTTGCGATGGCTGCAGCAGTGGCATCCCCCTGCTGCATGGCCACTTGGGCGCTAGCGGGCCATGGGCTGTCCGCCCGAGCTGAGAGATCCCCCAGGGCAAAAGTATTGGCGCTGCCCACCAAGCGCAGGTCATCGTTGACGGCCAGGCGTCCCCTCTCCAGCACTGGTGTAGGCGAGATGGCTGGGATGGAGGATCTACTCCCTGCAGTCCAGATCAATCCCGCATGACGTAAAACCACGCCATCTGCCAGAACGGCACTGTTGGCCTGCACTTCGCTCACGCTCGTGTTCAGCTGCACCACGACCCCTTTGCGTTCCAGCGCTGCCTGGGCTTTCTCCCGATTGAACGCCGTGCTGCTGGGCAGGATTTCATCGCCCATTTCCACCAAGCGAATGCTGGCGGCTCCTTCGATCAGATCCGCGAGCTTGCAAGCCAGTTCCACTCCGGTGGGTCCAGCTCCAACGATGATTAGCCCTGCGTCTCCATCACGCTGCTTGAGCAGATTGTTGAGCCATTGCTTTAGCCGGCCTACATCGCTGAGATCACGGAAACCAGAGCTGTAGTCCTTTACGCCGGGGATGCCGAAATCATTGGCTTTCGAGCCTGTCGCCAGCACCAGTTGGGCCCAGCCCAATCGGTCTCCCGAATCGAGTTCGATGGTTTGGCTGCTTTGATCGATGCGAACAACACTGTTTTGGATCCAGCAGATGCTGTTATTCAGCAGCTGGTCATAACGGGGGGCTACCTCCCAGGTTTGAAGTTCATCGCTGAGTAGTTCGTACAGCAGCGGTTGAAACAGAAACCGATCCCGCGGTTCGATCAGAACGATGGGGCAGCCGGGCTGCCGACGCTGAAGTGCAAGAGCTGTGAAAAGTCCCCCGAATCCACCACCAACGATCACCACGGCATCCGACGTGGACGAGGGTGAACGCATGAAAGAAACCGCTGGTTTGAGAACGATAGGAAGCACAGCCGGTCCCACGACAGGGGAGGATGGCGTGATGACGGAGGCCCCCGACGCAATGGTGCCCATGGCGGTGCAAAACGACTTGCGCGATGGGCGCAAGCTGCTTGAGACCATGGAGCCGCAGGAGCGTCTGGCCTGGGGGCTGGATCAATTCGGCGCCCGATTTGCTCTGACGACCAGTTTTGGCATTCAATCGGCTGTGCTCCTGCACATGCTGAGCACACTTCCCGGAGGTGACGCTGTTCCGGTGATCTGGATTGATACCGGTTATTTGCCCCCGGAGACTTACTCCTACGCCGACCAACTCACCGATCAGCTCAAGATTCGTCTGGTGGTTCGTCAGAGCGAGATGTCCCCGGCTCGAATGGAGGCCCTGCATGGTCAGCTCTGGGAGTCTGGCCGTGTCGAAGACCTGGAGACCTATCACCGGATCCGCAAGGTGGAACCTCTGGAGCAAGCGCTCAATGACCTCGATACGCGCTGCTGGGCCAGCGGCGTGCGGCGTGGTCAGACCGATCACCGTCGCTCGATGACGGCCTTGGACCCGATTCGGGAGCGCTGGTCATTAAGACCACTCCTCGAGTGGACCCAGCGCGACGTCTACTACTACATGCAATCAAACAATCTCCCTCAGCATCCGTTGTTCGAGCAGGGCTATTCCACAGTGGGGGACTGGCATTCCAGTGGCCCTGATGTGGGAGACCTGAGTGGCCGCGACACCCGATTTGGGGGGCTAAAGCAGGAGTGTGGAATTCATCTCCCCCAGGACGCTGTTGAAGGGTTGATGGGTGAAGGCATCTGAGTGAAGGCGTTTGAACGGAGTAGCGGCCGCGTTCTGCTGATTGGCAACAGTCGCTGGCATTGGGCCCAGCGGACTGAGCAGGGCGTTCGTATTGATCACGGTGATCCAGACCCTGGTCGAATCGGCACAGATCCTCCGATCTGGGCAGCGGTAGGTCCGGTGCCCGAGCAGCTCAGGCACCACCAGCACCTGCGCATTCGTCTGGAGGATGTTCCATTGCCGAAGGCGCCACCTTGGTTGGGTGTGGATCGAGCCCTCGGGGCCTGGATGGCCTGGCGCTGCAGTCAGGAGCGAAAGCTCGACTGTTCCAGGGGCTTGCTTCTGGTGGATGCCGGCACCGTCTTGAGCGTCACCAAGGTTGGTCCGGATGGCTGTTTTTTAGGAGGGCAGTTGCTACCGGGATATCGCCTGCAGCTCAGGGCCATGGCGGAGGGAACTGTTGGCCTTCCATCAACGCTGGAGCGTCCTCAAGAGGCCTCCCCACAAGACATCTTTCCCCAAGAAACGGTGGCGGCCATGCAGCAGGGTGTGTTGCAAGGGTTGCTGGCTGCCATTGCGGCGGCCCAGCAACACTCGCAAGGGTTGCTTTGGATCTGCGGTGGTGACGCTGAGCTGATCAAGACGCACTGGACATGTGCAACGGAATTGCTGCAGGTGGAGCCCGATCTTCAGCTGCAAGCGCTGCTGAATTTGGATGCTGGGCTCAGCTCAGGCCGAGATCGCTGATCAGTGTGTCGGCCATGGTGGCCGCTTTCACCTTGAGATAAATCCGCTCGAGTTTTCCCTCTTCATCAATCAAGAAGGTGTGGCGCATCATTCCCATGTATTCGCGCCCCATGAACTTCTTCAGCCCGTAGCTGTCATAGAGGCTGGCTACCGCACAGGGCTCCACATCGGTGAGCAGCGTGAAGGGGAGCTCGTGTTTGCTGATGAATTTGCCGTGGGAGGTGGCTCCGTCCTTGCTGATGCCTAGAACAGTGATGTTGTTGGCCTTCAGTTGATCCCAGCGATCGCGGAAATTGCAGGCTTCTTTGGTGCATCCAGGGGTGTCGTCCTTTGGATAGAAGTACAGAACAACTTTCTGTCCCCGCAGTGAAGCGAGGCTGACGGATTCACCGTTTTGATCGGGAAGGGTGAAGTCAGGGGCGGCGTCGCCGATTTGCAGGCTCACAGACTGTGCTTTGGCAGTGGCGGCAGCGTACGGCGTTCAGGACAAGCCCGGTTCAGGACAAGACTGTTTGTGCTGCCTACGTTGCGACCAACTTGCAGTTGGTCGGCCATGGAGTCGCGGACCCGAACCAATCAAATCGGACGTTCCCTGGCTGCTCTCGGTCTGTTGGCCATCGGGGTGAGTGCGCTCGTCGCCCCTCGTCATGGTCTCTCCTTGGATCAAGCCGTTCCACGGCCGTCGCAGGTGAACCTCAGCCGAAGGTTGTTGCAGCGCGAAATCACTTTGCATCAACGCAGTGAAGCCGAAACACTGCTTATGGATTTCACCCGTGCTCAGATGACACGCCACTACTGGGGTGAATTCGCAGGCTCCTTGCAGGATCTGGGTCTTTCTGCCGGTCCACAGCTGATGGCAACGGTCGATCGTGATGCCGTTCGAACCCGGCTGTGGATTCAGCCTCATCACGGCACGGAGGCTTACCTGGCCGAGGTGGAGCGCTGGGGCGGTCGCCTTCGGATGCGTCACTGCCGCGGTGACCGGGATGGCGTGGGTCTGGTGCATGAAGACCGCTGCCCGGACGGATGGCAAAGGATTCACTTGAATTGACCAGAGATTTCTGCTTTCGTTTGGCAGGGAAAAGGCACAAATCGACCTGAAATATTGAGTCTCGCGAGACTGTTCTCGCGAAATTCTGATTATTCGTGTGGTGCTGGCCTTTTCAGAGGCTTGTTCTTGTTGGCGATTTTTCTTTTGGGAGCTATTTTTTTAGTGACGTGCTCTCTTTGTCGTCCGTGTTTTCTCGTCTCGCCGCTGGCCTTCTGGCCGGCGCCTCCCTCGCCGCTTTGGCAGTTCCTGCTGAAGCAGGCACCAAGCGTCCCGTCCGCTGGAACACCGGCGGTGCTGTGTGGACCACCACCTCTTCTGAGTTCAAGACCTTCCTGACCACCGGTGAAGTCACCGACCGTGCTCTGGATGCCGGCATCAACAACTCCGGTTGGACTGCCGAAGAAATCCAGGAAGGCATGACCAAGACCTATGCCGTCGACATCGTCGGTGTGTCCCGCTTCCTGTACTCCGACGACGGCGTCAAGTTCCTGAAGGATCAGACCCGTTCCTACTTCCCTTACTGGAAGATGAAGTCCACCTCCGTGGTGGCCCTGCGTTCCGCGATCATCGCCGACTCCATCGACGGCGAAATCTCCTCCGCCAGCATCATGGCTGAGCTGCCCGTGGACTTCCGCCTGGCTGACACCTGCGGCACCTACGACGGCATCCAGAACGTCTGTGCCCCCGACAAGTGCGAAGGCGACGCCCAGTGCACCTCCCTGCTGTCCTGGTACGTCTTCCTGCCCGCTTGCGTGCAGGCCAACTCCGTGCTGCCCGAGCCCGCTGCTCGTTCCGCTTACGTCGCTCCTGCCCGTCCCCTCTGGTGATCAGGCCCTGAGCCCTGTGTCATCGCCCCGGCCTCGGCCGGGGTTTTTTTATGGCTTGATTTGGTTGCCTTTGATCAGTTGATGGCGCATGGGCAGCCGCAGGCCGCCGTCGCCCAGGCCATTCAACGTCCGGCGCAATTCCGCCAGCACCTCGGTTTTGATTTCTCCCATGGCCTGCCGGTAAGGCGACCCCTCGGCCAGCCATCGGTCGGCCAGCTCTTTTCCCCCCGGCAGGGTTAGGGGTTCCAGCCAATCGTCACAACTGAGCTGCCAGCCCGCGTTTGCCAAGAGCTCTTCAGGGCGCTGTTGGAGCTCGAGCCAGCGTTGTTCCTGGGCCACAACAGGGCCTAAGAGCTCCTCTGCGCCCCCGTTCTGCTGCAGAGCACCGGCGGGACCCAGTTCGGCGCGACTGAGCAGCAGCCGTAAGCCCGTCGTCGGGAGGGAATGCCGGTTGATCGCATCCAGTAGCGCCGTCCAGTTCTGCTTTTGCAGGTCTGCTGCGGCGAGCCGTCCTCCGATCCAGTCGAAGGCTTGGGTCGAAGACAGGGTGTCGAGGTTGTCGGTCAGCAGTTGGGGTCGATGCTCCGGTTCGAGCAGATCCAGCTGCGCTTCCAATCGGTTGCGATCCGCTTCGTTGTCGCAAAGCACGGTCACGCCACCTTCCGGGGTGGCCCGCAAGGGATCGATAGCCCAGATCAGCGAACGCATCCCCAAAAGCAGCACTCGATCCCTGCGGGTCCAGGGGATGTCTCGCCAGAGTCGCTCGCGCAGCCGCTGAAGGCGTTCCCCCTCTTGGCCGAGTTGGCGTTGCACCCAGCGGTCCACACCGGGACGGTCGGGTCCGCTGCTGAGCAGCAAGGGCTGGTCGGCCGCCAGTTCCGCGGCCGCGGCGAGTTGGGCTGCCCGGCGTTCTGCCATCCTTTCTCGCCGTTCCCCTTCCCATCCCAGTTGGCCGGGTTGCCAGAACACTTCCCCTTGCAGTGCAGAGGGGAGGTATTGCTGTTCCACCCAGTGTTCGGCATAGGCGTGGGGGTAGCGGTAGCCCGCGCCGTCGCCAAAGGCGGCTCCGTCTCGGTTGGCATCGCGCAAGTGCCCGGGCACGTCCTGCTGACGGGCGGCGCGGACCGTTTTCAGGGCATCAAAGAAGCCCAGAACGCTGTTGCTCTTTTCGGTACCCGCCAGGTAAAGGGCGGCCTGGGCTAGCGGATACAGCCCTTCCGGCAGTCCCACCCGTTCGAAGGCAGCGGCACAGGCTTCCACCACAACAATGGCCTGCGGGTCGGCTAGGCCGATGTCTTCCCCCGCCGCGATCAGCATCCGGCGGAAAATGAAGCGCGGGTTCTCGCCGGCCTCCACCATGCGCGCCAGCCAGAACATCGCCGCATCGGCATCTGAGCCCCGCAGCGATTTGATGAAGGCGCTGATGGTGTCGTAGTGGGCATCGCCGTGCTTGTCATAGAGGACCGCCCGCTGTTGGATCGATTCCTCGGCGATGGCCAGATTGATCTGAATCACCCCCTCGCCATCGGGCTCCGAACTTTCCACCGCCAGTTCAAGGGCATTGAGAAGGCTGCGGGCGTCACCACCCGCCACGTCCACGAGGTGGTCGGTGGCATCGCTGCTGATGACGATCGACCGGTCGCCGTAACCCCGTTCCCCATCAGCAAGGGCGCGTTGTAGCAGCCGCTGCAAATCCTTCGGCTCCAGTGGCAACAGACGAAACAGCCGGGAACGGCTTACCAGCGCTTTGTTGACTTCGAAATAGGGGTTCTCCGTGGTGGCACCGATCAGGGTGACGGTTCCGTTCTCCACCCATGGCAACAGCGCATCCTGCTGGGCACTGTTGAAGCGGTGCACCTCATCGATGAACAGGATCGTGCGCAATCCATGCCGTTCCAGCCGTTGGCGTGCAGCATCCACCTCGATCCGCAGGTCCTTTACGCCTGCGAGAACGGCATTGAGGCTGCTGAAGTGAGCGCGGGTGTGGTTGGCAATGATCCGCGCCAGGGTGGTTTTGCCGACCCCTGGCGGTCCATGCAGGATCAGGTTGCCAACCCGATCGGCCTTGATGGCGCGACGCAGTAGCCGTCCGTCCGCCAAGATCCCACTCTGGCCCTCAAATTCCTCCAGCGTGCGAGGGCGCATCCGGTCAGCCAGGGGGGCCAGCCGCCGCCGTTGCTGCTCACCGTGAAAAGCGAAGAGGTCCTGACCCAACGGACAATCGGCGTTGACCCAGTGTCCCTGACGTTCTCAATCGGCGCTGGAACTGGTCCGAATCGAACGTTTTTGGGCGTGTCGGTTCCCAGAGGTGCAAACCCTGTGCGGCCAGGCTCTCAGGAACGCTGCATAATCCGAGAAAGCCTTTTTGCCGTGCGTCATCCGCAGCGACTCCTGCTCACCCTCGCCGCCCTGATCACGGTCAGTTCCTGCAAGAGCGAAGCACCGAAGCCGCCGCCGCCGAAGGTGCAGGCCGTCTCGACCCAGATGGCTGAATTCACTGAGGGTGTCGACACCGTCAGCACGTTGGAAGCCAGCAATCTTGTCGAGCTCGCCGCCCAGTCGGGAGGTCGAATCCTTGAGTTGAAGATTCGCCAGGGTGATGAAGTCGAAGCCGGTGAATTGCTGGTGGTGCTTGATCAAGTCGAGAAAAAGGCCAAAGCCGAAACCGCTAGAGCCAACTACGAGCGCTACAAATATTTGACTGAGACAGGAGCTGCATCACAGAAGGAATTGGATCGTTATCGCACCCAGTACATCTCGGCGAAGGCCGAGCTTGATTACAACAACTTGACTTCTCCTTCTGCTGGCACGGTCGCTGATGTGAACGTGAAGGTTGGCGATGTGATTCAGCAAGGCCAGGTGTTCACCAGCCTGGTGCAAAACAACGAACTCGAAGCACGGGTCGAGGTGCCCGCAGTCTTCTCCTCTCGTCTGGCCCTTGGGCAGCCGGTGCTGCTCAGTGCGCCGGGTAGTTACGACCTGCTTGCTACCGGAGAGGTGGGCTCGATCGACCCCCGAGTTAATAAGCAGACCCAGGGATTGCTGGTGAAGGCGGTCTTCCCAAATGAGGATGGAAAACTGCGGGATGGTCAACGTCTTCGCACCCGGGTCCAGATCAAGGCTGAAGAAGAACTTGCCGTTCCTTTTGCAGCCGTTACCCAGACGTCAGGCCAGAGCTTCGTGTTCCGCCTCGGCACGTTTGAGGAGCTCAAGGAGAACCCCGGCAAGGCTGATATTGAAACCCTGGAGAAGGGAATCAAGGCCGGCAAGCTGCCCGCTGACGCCAAGTTCGCCCTGCAAACGCCGGTCACGGTGGGCGAATTGGAGAACCAGCTCTACCCGATCACCAAAGGCCTTGAAGCCAACCAGATGGTGGTCACCACCAATCTGCTCAACCTGAAACACGGCATGCCCGTGCAGGTGCAACCCGCCAAGGCGAACTGAGGTTGAACGATGTCTGCATCCAATAACTTCATTACCAGGCCTGTTCTCAGCACGGTCTGCAGCCTTTTGATTGTGATCGTCGGTTTGATCGCGATTCCGATCCTTCCGATCGAAAACCTTCCAGACATTGCTCCGCCAACGGTGAAGGTGCAGTCCACCTACGTGGGCGCAGATGCGGTTGCTGTTGAGCAGGGGGTGACCTCCGTTCTCGAGCAGCAGATCAATGGGGTGGAGAACATGGACTTCATCACCTCCAACAGCTCGTCGGATGGTGTGAGTTCGATCTCGGTGTCATTTGCAAGCGGCACCGACGGCAACATCAACCAGGTGAATGTTCAGAACCGCGTCTCCCTGGCGGAGCCGCAGTTGCCCGAGGAGGTGCGCAAGTCGGGTGTGACGGTCAACAAGGCCTCCAACTCGATTCTGCTCGTCTACAACTTCGTCAACGAAGACCCCTCCAAGACCGAATACTCGGTGGAGACGATCAGTGGATATCTCGATAAGAACCTCACCGACAACGTCAAGCGGGTGAAGGGCGTCGGCGACGTCACTTACTTCGGCAACAGAAAGATCGCCTTCCGGCTCTGGCTGGATCCGGAGAAACTGACGGCCAATAATCTCTCGGCCACAGATGTGGTCAATCAGCTGCGCAGTCAGAACCGTCTGGTGCCTGCTGGCCAGATTGGCGGTGCCCCTGCTCCTGAAGGTCAGGAGTTCACCTTCACCGTTCAGCTGCAGGGACGTCTGACCAGCACCCAGGAATTTGAGAACATCATTCTGAGAACCACCGATGCCGGTGGTCTGGTGCGGCTCAAGGATGTGGGCCGGGTGGAGCTCGGAGGTGAGACCTACGGCATCGATGCCATGGATCTCAACGGCACGCCTTCGGTGGGTATTGCCATCTACCAGCTCTCCGGCAGTAACGCCATTGAGGTCTCCAACGGCGTCAAGGACGTGCTCGGTGAGTTCGAGAAAACCCTGCCGGTCGGCCTCGGGGTGCAGAAGATCTACGACACCACCGACTTCATCAACCAGTCGATCAAAGGTGTGACCAACTCCCTGCGGGATGCGGTGATTCTGGTGGTGCTGATTCTGTTCCTGTTCCTTCAGAACTGGAAGGCCACGCTTGTTCCCGCCATTGCGATTCCAGTGGCGTTGATCGGCACCTTCGCTTTGGTGCTGGCCTTCGGTTTCTCGCTCAACCAGCTCACACTGTTTGGTTTGGTGCTGGCGACCGGCCTTGTGGTTGACGATGCCATCACGGTGGTGGAAGACACCTCAGCCAAGAAGGCTGAGGGCATGACCTCCGTGCAGGCCGCCATGGAAACCATGGATGAGCTGTTTGGGGCTGTGATCGCCACTTCCCTAGTGAAGATGGCGGTGTTCCTGCCGGTGCTGTTTTTCCCCGGTGCTACCGGCACGATCTACAAGCAGTTCGCCGCCACGATCCTCTTTTCGATCGGCATCTCCACCTTCAACGCGCTGACGTTCTCGCCGATGCTCTCGGCCCTGCTGCTGTCTCGCGAGACCAAGGAGCTCAGCCGCAATCAGTACGCCACGGCCGGTGTTGTCCTTGGTTTCATCTACGGCCTTCTCAGTGCTGGCAATGGAGCCGCCGCCGCCCTGATTCCCACGGTGATCGGTGCCGTGATCGGCTTCATCGCCGGCAGGATCACCGGTCTGCCCCTGCGTCTTCCCTTCACCGCTGGTGGCGCTGCAGTGGGCGTGATCACCACCGGGGTGATCTTCACCAATCCGATCCCTGTGGTGTTGTTCACCGCCATCGGTGGCGGTGTCGGCTACTTCGTTCCCCTGATCTTCACCAACTTCAATCGCCTCTACGGCGGCTTTGAGAAGCGCTACGCCACGATCCTCGATGGCGTGCTGAAGGCTCGTCCGATTGTGATGGCGGCTCTGGCTGCCGGCATCCTGCTCACCGGTTTTGCCTTCACCCGCATCCCTGGTGGTTTTGTGCCGATTGAAGACCAGGGCTACGCCATCGGTTTCGTGCAGGCTCCTGATGGGGTCTCCAACGCGAAAACCCTGGAGATCAACCGTGAGGTGGCCGAAGTGATGCGTTCGGAAGACGACATCTCATCGGCTGCTCTGTTCAGTGGCGCCAGCCTCGATGGCAACGCCCCCAACAAGGGTCTGTTCTTCATTGGCATGAAGCATTGGGATGAACGTCCCGGTAATGACCACACCGTGGGTGCTGTGGTGAAGCGCCTCAACGCCAAGTTGTACGGCGCTATTGATGGCGGTCGGGTGTTTGTGGTCGAACCCCCGTCGATTCCCGGCTACGGCACCGGTGGCGGCTTCGAGTTCCAGCTGCTTGACCAAAGCAGCGGTGTGTATTCGCTGAATGAATTTTTCGGGTCTGCCCAGCAGATCATTCAGACGGCGAACACCGATCCCGTCCTGAATCAGGTCTATTCGTTGTTCTCGCCGCAGGCTCCGCAATACAAGATCGATGTTGACCGGGAGCAGATGGCCTCCCTCGGTGTCGACTTCGGTTCAGCCATGTCGGCCTTCAGTGTCAACTTCGGTGGTGCCTACGTGAACGACACCTTCCAGGAAGGCAAGGTGCGGCGGGTTTATGTGCAGGCGGATGAGGTGAGCCGGGCCACCCCACAGCGGCTGTCAGCCATCTACGTCGCCAATGCCCAGGGTGAACAGATTCCACTCTCGGAATTCTTCACGGTGAAGCAGACGGTGGGCCCGAGCGTCATTCCTCACTTCAACCTCTACCGCTCGATCAAGATTGACGGCACCCCCAAGGAGGGCAATAGCTCGGGTCAGGCGATCGGGGCGATGAAGCAGATCTTCAACACGGGTAGTTACCAAGGCCTCGGCTTCGACTGGACCGGAATCTCCCGAGAGGAAGTGAAGGCCGGATCCCTGGCCGTTGTGATCTTCGCCCTGGGCATCCTGGCTGTGTTCCTTGTGCTCTCCGCCCAGTACGAGAGCTACACCGATCCGATCATCATCTTGCTGACGGTGCCCACGGCCCTGCTGGGAGCGCTTGTGTTCCTAGGGGCGGCCGGTCAGGTGCTCAACATCTATGCCCAGGTGGGACTGGTGATGTTGATTGGTCTTGCAGGCGGCAACGCGATTCTGATTGTCGACTTGGCTAACCAGAAGATGGGAGAAGGAGCCTCCGCCCTGGAAGCTGCCACGTTCTCGGCCAAGTCGCGCTTGCGGCCCATTCTGATGACGGCGATCTCCTCCCTCACCGGTTTCTTGCCGTTGATGTTGGCCAGTGGTGCTGGTGCCCAGAGTCAGTCGTCCCTGGGTTTGGTGGTGTTCGGGGGTCTGCTGGTGGCCACCTTCCTCTCAACCCTGGTGGTTCCTGTCTTCTACGTGGTGATGAAGACCTTGTTGGGACAAGACGAAGCCAAGCCTCCTGAGGATGGCGCTACTCCCACCCCGCAACCAAGCTGATGTCCGAGCCGAAGCCTGAGGTGAATCAGCGCAAGTCCTTCAGTGGCATGCGCGTCTTGATTGCTGTGGCCATTGGCGCTGGCCTTGGTTTGGCTGTTGCCTATTTCCTCAAGGTGCTGATCGAAAACAGCCCGGCCGAGATCGATGTTGGGCGCTTGCGTCTCTTCTATTTGATGGTGATCACCTCAGGAGGCTTGGGTGGTTTTGCGATCGAGACGATGCGTCAGCTGCAGGAAGATGCCACCGATCCGGCCTACCGGCATTACAACTCCCATCGTGGTCGTCGTCGCTGAGGAATCAATAAAAGCCATAAAAAAAGCCACCCGCTGGGTGGCTTTTTGGTTGAGCCGCTTCAGGTGATCGCAAGCTTCAAGTGTTTACCTGCCTCATGTGATCACCGTGGGGGCATCCATCCCCGTGCGTTGCTTGATCTCGGCCAGGTCGTTGATCGCACTGATCATGTCGGCGAGGGCGACCTGGGGGTTCTGGTTGAGGTCGCCACTGCTGGGCACATAGCTCTCTAGGTAGATCCGGATCGTGGCTCCTTTGGTGCCTGTGCCCGACAAACGAACCACCACCCGGCTGCCGTCGTCCAACAGGATGCGCAGGCCCTGACCCGTGGTCACGGAACCATCCACGGGGTCGGTGTAGCTGAAGTTGTCCGCTTCGCTGATGACGCGTCCGGCAAAGGATTGGCCGATCAGGCTCGGCAACATGGCCTCCAGGCGGTCGTACAGACCGTGGGCGGCGTCGCTGGCGACGGCTTCGTAGTCGTGACGCGAGTAGTAGTGGCGCCCGAAGCGATTCCAGTGTTCCGCCATGATCTCGGCGACGCTGCAGCGGCGTTCGGCCAGGATCTGCAGCCAGAACAGCACCGCCCAGAGCCCGTCTTTTTCGCGGACGTGGTTGCTGCCAGTGCCAAAGCTCTCTTCACCACAAAGGGTGATCTTTCCGGCGTCCAGAAGGTTGCCGAAGAATTTCCAGCCGGTGGGGGTTTCGAAGCAGTCAATGCCCAGCTCTTTGGCCACCACGTCCACCGCAGCGCTTGTGGGCATGGAGCGGGCCACACCGGCCAGGCCGTTGGCATAGGCCGGAGCTGATGTGGCGTTGGCCGTGAGTACGGCGAGACTGTCGCTGGGGTTCACAAAGCAGCGCTGGCCCAGGATCATGTTGCGATCGCCATCGCCGTCGCAGGCGCCGCCGAAGCGGTAGTCGTCACTTTCGAGCAGCAGTTCAGCCAGCTCGTGGGCGTAGGTGAGGTTGGGGTCGGGGTGACCGTTGCCGAAGTCTTCCAGGGGTGTGCCGTTGCGCACGCTCCCCGCCGGTGCACCGAGAAGCCCTTCGAACAAGCGGGTGGCATAGGGCCCGGTGACGGCATGCATGGCGTCAAAGGCCAGCGGGAAGTCGCTGCTGATCAGATCGCGGATTTGATCGAAGTTGAACAGCTCCTGCATCAGCGTGACGAAATCGTCGACGCCGTCGATCACCTCCACCTGCATGGCACCGATGCTGTGCAGACCGGGTGCATCCAGGGGGATCGCTGAGGCCTCAACGATCGAGTATTGCTTCAGGGTCTTGGTGCACTCGTAGACCGCATCGGTGAAGGAGGCGGGGGTGGGTCCACCGTTGGCTCCGTTGACCTTCACTCCGAAATCGCCGTCTGGACCGCCGGGGTTGTGGCTTGCGGAAAGGATGATGCCGCCGATGGCCTGGCGCTGCCGGATCAGGTTGGAAGCGGCAGGCGTGGAAAGGATGCCGCCAGTGGTGACGATCACCTTGCTCAGACCATGGGCGGCGCCCATCCGCAGGATCACATCAATGGCCCTGCGGTTGCCGTAACGCCCATCGCCTCCCAGCACCAGGGTCCCTCCTTGCACGCCCGGCAGAGTGCGGAACGACGCCTCGATGAAGCTCTCTAGGTAATGAGGCTCCTCGAACTGGCTGCTGCTCTTACGCAGGCCCGAGGTTCCTGGCTTCTGGTCGGTGAAGGGGGCATCCAGGCGCACCTGGTGTTGGGTCGGTTCCGCAGGGGCCGAGGTGGTCATCACGTCGGATGGGGGGCTTTATGCGGAACCTAAACATGGAAATCCAGTTGCGATGCCATGGGCGCGACCAGTTGATATCGCTACCCTTTGCCACGCACCAATGCCGACGACCATGCATCGCCTTCTGCTGCTGTTGATCGTCAGCACCGCTTGCGTGTCCCCTTCTGTGGGTGCATCGCAAAGTTGGAAGCGGGCCCAGCCTTTGCCTGAGGCGTCTCAAGAGGCGGTCACGGCAGCCAATGCTGTAATCAACCAGTCAGGTTCGGAAGAATGCCTGCGCGGCAAGCTTTCCAACGCCATCGTGCAGTTGTCCAACAGTTGTGATGTCTCAGGCCACTCCTCCAAGGCGTGTGAGTTGGCCTCCGAACTAGCCGGTCAGGAAAGCGAACTCAGCATGGGGGAGATGCTCGCTACATCTGAGACGTTGCTTGATTTGCTCGACGATTCGGCGATATCCGACTGATTGCCTCTGTTTCCTCGATGGATGTCACCCATCCCGGTTCCAAGCCTCTCGAAGCTGATCAACAAAGTCTTCTGGAGTCGTTCCGCAAAAAGGTGGACTCCCGAATCTCCAGTCAAGGTTTCACTGCTGCCGACGTGCAGATGTTTGTCGACCAGATCAAGAAGCACCCCGACGTGAGTGTGGCGCTCCTGGATGCCATTCGAGGAGAAGTGCCCACGTAAATGCAAGGTCAGCGGTTCAGCTTTGACTTTGATTGAGCCTTAGAGAGGCTTAGGCCTGACGTGCTTTGGGCTTTTCCTTTTTCTTGACCGGTTCGGCACAGACCTTTGGGATGCGCCGTGCCGTGTTGGTGATGGCGTCTTTGCGTCGGAAGTCATTGCTGCTGGCGACCTTGGCTTCGTCCATCAACGTCCACAGCACGTCTTTGCAAAGCCCAGGCAGCCTTTGACTATCCATTAGAGGATCAGCCAGCTGCCGAACGCGCGAGCAGGCTTCTGTTGAGTTGTCGCGGGAACAGGCGTAGGCAGCATGTTCGATACCTCTCAACTGGTCCTTGCTGGGCCATGGCTCATAGGGCTCTGCCGCAATTGCGGGGCTGGCCATGGCGAGGAGCAGCAGGATGCGTGTGATTTTCGAAGTCATGTGATCATTCTGGCGTGCTTTTGCGCAGTTGAAGCCAAGATTTATTGACAATAGGGCAACAGAGTATTTGGTCATGTCTTGATTTTGTAAGCCTTCGCTGACTCCAATTTTTGTTGCGGGGGAGATCAATTTGCTTTGCTCGTGGATGATGATAAAATCTCTTTTGTTGATTACTTGTTTGGATATTTCTTGGTGGGCTTGATGTGATCATCTCCGTCAAAAGATGTCTAGAGAGGCTTGTATGCCCAGAATTGATACATGCTTTGAAAAGTTGATGGATTGTCTTTCTCAAAATCTCCCCAATTACTCAGTGAAGTGCCATTCCTGTCCTCTGGAAAACGACTCTGGTAAGCCCTCTTGATTTCTTCCGGAAGCATGAATCCACAAAACACTAATTTTTCGGCTTCTAAAAGTTTTTCCAGAGTCTCGGTGGTGAACTGATGCTCCTGAACGTGAAAGCAAAGGTCGCGACACTCGGAGAGTGAATAGAAGTCATTCGCAAGAATGGATAGATCTTTTAGCTCGTGCTGATCGTCGTCAAAGACTTGCTTGCGAAAATCTCTGATGCCTTTCGGCGTGCTTTGAATGCTCAGTTTTGAGATTAACTCTCGTGCGGCTGAGACTTTCTGTCTGGAAAGTTTGCTGTACAGGCCAATCTTGATATAGCCGCCTGGTTTGAGCTTGCTGTTGAGTGCTGCTAGCCCCTTAGCGGGGTCTTGCATGTGATGCAGGACTCCGCTGCACTCAATCACGTCATAGACATCCTGAAGCTGATTGGCGTCCAGAATGTCGAGTTGTTGAAGCCGAATATTGTTCATTTGGTACGCCTGTGATTTCCTTGTTGCGTAGGCCAGGCTGTTGTTACTGATATCAATGGCAGTGATTTGCGCATTTTTATAGCGGCTGGCATTGATGATTTGGTTTCCCGTTCCGCATCCGGCGATCAGAATCTTTGGGTTGGAGTTGGGTGATGAGAGCTCATTCGTGAATAAGGGGTTTGAAATTGTTGTTTCGAGGGATATGAACTCAATCGTTTGTTTTGCGAAATGGGGAGGCGTGTGGTCTGCATATTGGTATCGCGGGTAGGGATTTTCTTCGTACATTTGCTGCACTACACGTGAGACCTCATCGTTTATTTCTTCGCTGTAGCTGAGGCGGGCTTTGATAGCCTCCTCTTTCTGAACCTCTTTGAATTGTGTGTCGATGAAGGCTTTGCTCTCCTCGCTGTTGATGGGATACCTACTTATTTCCCCTTGATTGGTGATGACATGGATTGGTATATAGCAGCCTATCATGGGCAAATATTCATTGACCACCTCTGTGTTGTTCTTCGTGTAAGAGATCAGATCATTGATCCATTGTTGTTCACTCTCTGACTGCCAATAGACGTATTCATTGAGGAAGCATTGTGTGGCTAGCGCCTCTAGGAGGGGTTTGAGTTGTGGGGGTATGGAGCTGTTGGTTTTGATGTGTACCAGGAATTCCTTTCTTAGGCGAGTGAGGAATTCCTCAATCTCCTGATGGGGTGGTATCAGTAATGCCAGCGATTTTCTGAATCTCCAGTCTGATGCAAGGCGATGAAAAGCTTGATTTTGGTCTGAGATGATGGGGGCTGATTTGGCGGCTGTTTGGATGTCTTCAAGGTGGTCTTGAACGAACAGTGGGCACAGTTTGCGGTGGGAAAAGTCATCACGATTGATCAGTATTTCGTAGGCTTTTGTGGCGTAGTGTCTGTTTAATGCGTTGATCTTGATGTCGCTGGCAAGGCTTTTCAGGTTCTGCAGCGCTTCGATGTTGCCTTCATCGAACTCGATGGCCTTGACTGTGGCTATTAAGGCTTCGTCTGTTTTTCCGAGGTCTCGGTAAATGCAGCCCAGATTCATCTGAATAGTTGATGAGTCGTGGTCAAGATCGAGTGACTTCAGTGTGAATTGAAGTGCTTGATCAAGTTTTCCAATGCCCCGGTATAAATTTCCGATATTGCTGTAGATCTGGGGGTCGTCCGGTTCGAAATCTAAGGCTTGTTCATAGTTTTCAAGGGCTTCTTCGATTCTGCCGCTGTTCTTGCAAAGGATACCAAGATTGCAAAATACCGCAGGGTCGGATGTTCCTGCGGCGATCATTTTCTTGTAGATCGACTCGGCTTCCCTGAGCCGGCCTGTTTTGTGAAAATAAATGGCTTGGTTGAACCATTTCTGAAAATTTAGCTGCGGCTTTTTTGAGGATTTACTTGCTTTTCCATCTGCTGCTCCTCCAAATCCAGCCACTTCATTTCTTTGCACTTGTTTGAGTTTAGAGCTAAGCCAGTGCTTTTCACCTTCTCATTGCCCCATCTCCGCATCGGATTTTTTGACGATCAAGTTTGCGTTGGAGGTGCGGTGTGATTCCCAGTTCGGCGGTGTTCCAGAGGCGATCCATCTCTCGGTTGAAGTGTTTGGCGAGTTGGGCTGAGTGAATCACCAGCAAGGTTTCGTCGTTGGTGTGTGCCGCAGAGGGCGACCAATTGAACGAACCTGTGATAACTGTTTTGTTATCGATCACGGCGAACTTGTGGTGGAGCTTGTCGCCGCGGGCGAGGCGCGGGGTGCCGATGCCTTCAAGGGCTTGATCCAGCGGCTGGTTGCTCGCTTCCACCTTGCAGGTGTGATCCGGAAGGGTGACGCCCAGCAGATCGAGAACTTCAGAGAAAGGGCGGCTGGCAAAACCAGGATCTGCGACCAGCCTGATCTCTACGCCTTGTTTGATCTGTTCCCGCAGCACGTTCGTTAATTGCTGTGCGGAGAACACAAACAGGGCCATGTCGACGCGTTGTCTTGCCTTGTTCAACTGCTTCGCCAGCAGGTTGAGCCCGTGCCCCTGATTTCTTTTGGGATGAGGTGAGAACAGCACGTCCACCTGGGTGTTGCCGACCCGCACGGTTTGAGAGCCCTCGCTTGCTTTCTGCAGGCCAAAGCGACTGTCGTTCTCGCCGCCCGGTCCATCTCCCCACATCCGGGCGAATTCCTGGCTGAACACAGATGCCAGCCCAGGGCTGTTGAACCGAAGCAGGTGATTCACATTGCCGCGGCTGGATGGTTTGCCCGAATCGCCGTGCAGGCCGGAACTGGTGAGATTGGCACTTCCGGTGATCACCGATGTTTGGTCGATCACCAGAAACTTGTGGTGCATTAGGCCGCTACCGCTGCTGCCGTCTTCTGTGTCGTCAAGCAGTGGAATATGCGCCGCTTTGAGTAAGGCCACGGCATCTCCTTGGAAGGCTTCTTCCGGGCTGGTGGTCCCATCCCCATCGCTATCAGCCAGCTGGTTTAACTGATGCCAACGCTTCCGTTCGCGCTGGTTCAATCGGCTCGGCCGTTGTTCGCTCCAGGCGGTGCTGTAGTTGTTCTCAAGGATCACCTGAACAAGAACACCGCGTTGTTTCGCCGCGATCAGTGCTTGGGCAATCCTTGGCAGGCTGAGCTCTTGAACGGCCACCAGCACCTCCTGGTTGGAGGCATCAATGGCTGTAATCAGCCATTGCTCCAGGTCGTCACCATTGCGCCAGGCCCCAGTCAGGGGTGATCTGTAGCGCGATGTGGCGTTGTGGTTAAAGACCACATCGATCTTGTTGGGCAGTGCAAGAGCCGCTGGGCTTTCGCCCACAACCGACCCCGCCTGGCTGCAGCCACTGCAGAGAAGAGCCGCTGCCATCAATGCCAACTTGCTCTTCAGCATCCCGATCAAGCCCTTTGTCTTGATCAGAGTTCCCCTGGTTTTAGTGGGGCATCTCCGATGTCTTCAGCATCGCAACAAACCAGATGCCACTCAGTACGAGGGCCACACCAACACCTGCTCCGATACTCACCCGTGTCATGACCAAGGGCACGACCAATGGGAAAACCATCGCCCCCGCGAGGGGGGTGATGGCCACGAACCAGCGCAGGGAGGCTGGAGCTTTGGGATCAGAAGGATTCAGAACCACTCGGCGCGAGCTTCGCTGGCGGGGTTGCTGTTGTCTTCAGGGGTCTCACGCTTGAAATTGAGCGTGATGTTGCGCTTCTGCTCTCCATCAGAGGCTGTGGCCTCGATGGCATACATCTGTTCGCCATCCCGGAAGGGGACCTGAATCCGGAAGGTGCCATCGGTGGAGAGAGGAACCTCCTCGCCTCCGATGGTGAGGCGGGCCGAAGGGTCGGTGGCGCCGTACACGATCAGTTCGGCGTCGGCCACCAGCCAGAAGGAGCGTTGGCGAGGTGCCACGCCACCCAGGCCGGACTCGTTGCGGCCGCTGGCCCAGAGACCAACACCAGAGTCGTTCAACCCGGTGCTTTCGCCAGAGGTATCGAAACCTTCCTGGAATTCTTCGGAGCCGACCCGGCGCCGGCGGAATTGAACAGTCGCGCTTTGGTAGAGCCGCTCGTGTAGCCCACTGTTGCTTGACTCACTTGGTGAGACGGGAGTCGTCGTTGTTGCTGGTGCTGCTGGGGCAGCATCGAGGCTGAAGGGAACGAACTGGTCAAGAATCTGTTCGCTGGGGTGGAGAGCAGGCACGCGCGCCACCGAAGAGAAGGCCAGAGACATCCAGGTCGTGCCAATGCGGTAACCCAGTTCGACGCGGTAATCCCGGTCGCAGAGAGGTACAGGCAGGTACCACTCGGTGCTGTGGCTGTCGACCGGCACTTCCTGGAGAGTATGTGGATGTGCGTTGCCGTCCTGCATGCCGGTGACGTCAGACAGGCGGAGGCAAAGACGGCTGGCTCCATCCTTCTGGGCAACCTTGCGATCGGCTTCCGAGATTTCCCAGAACACGTAGGCCCATTGGGGATCACGGGGCAGAAACACAACGCGGGTGTCGCTCGTGCTCACGGCCGGTGCGTTGAGCTCCGCTTCGATGGCTTTCAGGTCTCCACCGCGCTTTTGCTGACGCTGGGCAACTTCGTCGACAAGTGTCTCTTTGCTCTTGCGGCTGTAGAGCGGCACTCCCAGATCACTGGCGATCTGACGCAGTTGACGAAGGGTGAGACGTGCCAGTGATGACAGTGTTTGAGACACGTCTAAAAACTCCAGGTTTCGTTTGGGATCATTGTGATCCGAAAAATTCCTTTTCGAGCCGGCAATGGCCCAAGGGTCAGTGGATCCTGACCACTTGTTGGGCTCCGATCCCGGGGATCACTGTCTCTCACACAAAAAAAGCGGGGCTGAAGCCCCGCTTTTTTGATTGTGCTTGGCTCCGGACTCAGCGGCCGAGGGTGCGATAAGGAACCTTTGCCAGGTAGTCGATGTCGGCACTGGTGCTCCCACCCACCCGACGTGGACTGCCGATTTCGCTGACCCAGGCCATGTAGTCCTGAGGGGAACCACCCTTCCGGATCTTTGCGCGTTCCGGCAATTTCTTGGCAGGACCACCGGTGAAGATGAGCTGAGGGAAGCCCAGGATTCCGCGGTAGTACTCGTCGTAGCGAGGGGTGGTGATGTTGAAGGGAGTGTCACCGAGCTCGCGGCCGGGAAGCACACGGTTCCGCTGGTAGGGAACAGTGTCGTAGCCGAAGGTGTCCAGGTATTCGGTGCTGTCGAGGAGAACGTCAACCAGGCCCTCGAGACCCTTGGTCGCAATCACGATCGACCAAGACAGCTCCTCGCCTTTCCCGTTGACTTTGCGACCAAGGATCCGCTCGCAAAGGTGGCGGACAACCTTGTAGTTGCTGTTGAAGCCGTAGAAGGTGCGCTTGAAGGTGTCGGAGAGCACCAGGCCGCGGATGAAATCACGAACGGTGATTTGGCCATCCTTGAGCTGGGACTCAAGGTTGACGTCCCGATCTGTCTCGAAGGCGTGGAAAAAGATTTGGCGGTAGCCGCTCTCAACCACCGTGTCGAAGTTGTCCCGGTCGTCGGCAATCTCAATGGAGTAGGCCCTCGATCCTTCCTCGGAGCCAACGCGAATGTTTGGAACACCACTCCTGAGGGAGTTCTGGGTGATCGGTGCGTACTCCAGAAGAGGAATGGCCACGCGAGCTACAACATCCACTGTCCGGGATCGTAGAAGTGCTCGGTCTTGCCCCCTTCAGCAGGTGTTGCAGCGATTACATGCCGTAATACTTCTTCTAAGTATTTCTGCTTACCAGCCGAAGGGGGCGAGGCCTGCTGCGCTGATGGCAGTTTGAGCGCTATGGCTGGACTCCGGCGCGTCATCCAGCTGCCTGGTCTCCATGCAGAAGGAGGCGTTGTTGGAGAGCCCCTGAACCGTGCTGGTGCGCAGCCGCAGGTTCGGTCCCGCGAACCAGAAGCGCTCGAGGGAGCTCATCATTTCGTAATCGGTGGTGAGGATTAGGCCGTTTTCCTCGTCCATGCGGAACTGGCCAGCTACCGGCGCTTTTTCGGCGTAGCCGCGATCCCGCAGCAATAGTCCGCGTCGCCCTGTCTCGTCCTCGGGGATCAGTCCGAACATGGTCTGGTCTTCGTGGGATTCACCTGCGCGGTCCCAGGCCATTGATCCGCTCCAGCGCACCCAGCAGCCGCCGACGATTCGCTCAACGCTCTCGTTGTTGCGCTCGGCGATCTCCGCGAGTCGCTCGTCTCCCGTCAGCAGTTCCTCCACGACGATGAAGGAGGCTCCGGCTTCGGCTCGGCGATGCAGCAGATGATGCTGGCTGCGCTGCGAAGTCCACCGGCCACAGCTCAGGCGAAAGAAGCTGAGGGCGTCCGAGATATCAAGCATCGCCCGCGTTAAACAGATGAATTGATGATGGCAGCTCGTCGACGACTGTCACGACAGCCATGTCAGCCACGGCAGCGGGCTTCGGCGGAGTTGATCAGATCGTCGAGGGTCAGCGCCAAGGGTGGCTTGCCCAGCTCAATCGCCAGCTGATCGAGCTGGTCGGCGGCCGCCCTGAGCTGCTCAAGCAGGGTCTCGAGAAAGGCGGGGTCGTCCGCAACGACAGGTTGCTGCCTGCACCAGAGGCGCTGTTGGTCTTCGTCGGGGATCGCGCCTGTGGCCTCGCGTTCTGCCATCGCCTGAAAGCTGTCCAGACAGTGGCTTAGAACCCGCAGGTGATGCCGATCCAGCTGTGGCAGCAAGGTGGCATCGATCTGTTCAATCGTCGCCCGGTCGATGGCCATCAGCCCTCGGAAAGTGGAGTGATCCGGAAGCCGCAGGCGTGACCTCCCTCGAGCCGCCAATGCACGCGTTCGACTCGACAGTCCGGCACGGTCTGCCGGATCAGTAGTAATTCTTGGTCGCATACCGCAGGAAATTCCTCGGCGATGCGTTGCACCGAACAGTGGGCCTCTTCGAGTCGCCAGCTGACGCCGTCGTCGTCTCTGCTGCAAACGGTGACGTAGCCCTCGTCGCGCCGCAGCCGTGCCAGATGTTCGAGGCGAGCCTCAAGGGAGGCATTGCCCAGGCTTTCTCGGTATTGGCTGGCTTTCGACTCGGCCTGCTGGTTCAGCAGCTGACGCACTGTCGCTTCGGGCAGATGGCTGCGCATCGAATCCAGTAGCCCCAGGGCGAAGCGGTCACTGCCGTCTGGAAACTGGGCCCGTCCCTGGTCGGTGAGACACCAGCGGTTACTGGGACGCCCTGGGCCGCTGGAGTTGCTGCTGGCGCACACCAAGCCACTTTCGGCAAGAGAGCGCAGGTGCCGGCGCATGGCCTGCACGGAAATGCCCACGGTGCCGGCCAGATTGCCAGCGTCTTCCTCTCCGCGCTCCATCAGCAGGGAGAGCACGGCGTCGCGGGTGCTGGCAGGAGCCGAGGCGCTCATGAAGAAGCCAAACCTTCCCACACGATGCCATCGAATTGCCTCGGAATGTCGGCCGGGTTGCAGGTCACAATGGGAAGCCCGCTGACCGGAGGCCTGTTGGCCTAGGCTTCCGATAAGGAAACCGCGGGGTTTCGTAATTCGCCGCTCCCTCCACTTCCATGTCCGACGCCCCTCAAGAGCCGACAGCAGAAAGCCTGGAGGTGATCCGCAAGTTCGCTCAAACCTATGCGCAGCGGACAGGCACCTATTTCTGTGCTGATCCCAGTGTCACCGCTGTTGTTCTGAAAGGTCTCGCGCGTCACAAGGACGACCTGGGAGGCGCTCTGTGCCCATGCCGGCACTACGACGACAAAGAGGCCGAGGTCTCCCAGGCCTTTTGGAACTGCCCCTGTGTTCCGATGCGTGAACGCAAGGAATGCCACTGCATGCTCTTCCTCACTGAGGACAATCCTTTCGCCTGCCCTGACAAGACGCAGTCCATCTCCACTGAAACGATTAACGCCACCGTCGGCTGAACTGAATGACCAGTACCTCCACACGGGATCTCGTCAGTCAGCCGTACAAGTACGGCTTTGTTACCGAGATCGAGACCGACAAGATCGCCAAAGGTCTCAGCGAGGAGGTCGTTCGTCTGATTTCGGCGAAGAAGGAAGAGCCGGAGTTCCTGCTGCAGTTTCGGCTTAAGGCCTTCCGCCACTGGCTCACCCTGGAGGAGCCTGATTGGGCTGCTCTCGGTTATCCCGAGATCGACTACCAAGACATCGTTTATTACGCCGCGCCCAAGCAGCAGGACAAGAAGGCCAGCCTTGATGAGGTGGATCCGAAGCTCCTGGAAACCTTCGACAAGCTCGGCATCCCGTTGAGCGAACAGAAGCGCCTCAGCAATGTTGCTGTTGATGCTGTTTTCGACAGCGTGTCGATCGCCACCACCTACAAAGAGAAGTTGGCGGAACACGGCGTGGTGTTCTGTTCTTTCAGTGAAGCGGTGAAAGAGCACCCCGAGCTGATCGAGCGTTACCTCGGCACCGTTGTTTCCAGCAACGACAACTACTTCGCCGCCCTGAATTCAGCGGTGTTCAGCGACGGATC
The DNA here is from genome assembly GCF_020514285.1 of Synechococcus sp. PH41509. Taxonomy (NCBI): domain Bacteria; kingdom Bacillati; phylum Cyanobacteriota; class Cyanophyceae; order Synechococcales; family Synechococcaceae; genus Synechococcus; species Synechococcus sp. PH41509. The sequence continues at coordinate 42,338 of NZ_VTLD01000003.1, forward strand.
CTTCGTCTTCATCCCGAAGGGGGTGGAGTGCCCGATGGAGTTGTCCACCTATTTCAGGATCAATTCCGGGGACACCGGTCAGTTCGAGCGGACCCTGATCGTGGCCGAAGAAGGTGCCTCGGTGAGTTACCTCGAGGGCTGCACCGCCCCGATGTTTGACACCAACCAGCTCCACGCTGCGGTGGTTGAACTGGTGACCCTTGAGGATGCCTCCATTAAGTACTCCACGGTTCAGAATTGGTATGCCGGCGATGAAAACGGTGTCGGCGGGATCTACAACTTCGTGACCAAGCGCGGCCAGTGCCGTGGTGACCGCAGCCGCATCAGCTGGACCCAGGTGGAGACCGGTTCGGCCATCACCTGGAAGTACCCCAGCTGTGTGCTGCAGGGTGCTGATTCAGTAGGTGAGTTCTATTCCGTTGCACTCACCAACAACTGCCAGCAGGCCGATACCGGAACGAAGATGGTCCATGTCGGACCGCGCACCCGCTCCACGATCGTGAGCAAAGGCATCAGCGCCGGACGCTCCAGCAACAGCTACCGAGGCCTTGTGCAAATGGGGCCCAATGCCAAGGGAGCTCGTAACTACAGCCAGTGCGATTCGATGCTGATTGGCGATCAGGCTGCTGCGAACACGTACCCCTACATCCGTTCTCAGCAGCCGCAGGCGGCCATCGAGCACGAGGCCAGCACCTGTCGCATCTCCGAAGACCAGCTCTTCTATCTCCAGAGCCGTGGCATCGGTTTTGAAGAAGCCGTCTCAATGATGGTCAGTGGCTTCTGCCGCGACGTCTTCAACCAGCTGCCCATGGAGTTCGCTGCTGAGGCTGACAAATTGTTGGCCCTCAAACTCGAGGGATCCGTGGGCTGATCCCTGTCTCCACCCTGTCTCTGTTTTTCAACGCCTTCTTCCGTGATTCGCCCTGACGCTGAGCTGCTGCTCGACATCCAAGACCTGCATGCCTCCGTGGAGGACAAGCCCATCCTCAAGGGGGTGAATCTGCAGGTGCGGGCTGGTGAGATCCATGCCGTGATGGGCCGCAACGGCAGTGGCAAGAGCACGCTCTCCAAGGTGTTGGCTGGGCATCCGGCGTATCGAGTCACTGCCGGCACCGTTCGCTACCGCGGTCAGGATCTGTTTGATCTAGAGCCCGAAGAACGGGCGCGTTTGGGGGTTTTTCTCGGATTTCAGTACCCGGTTGAGATCCCCGGCGTTAGCAACCTGGAGTTCCTGCGGGTGTCCACCAATGCTCGGCGGGAGAAAGAGGGGGAGGAGGAGCTCGACACGTTTGCCTTTGAGGATCACGTGCACGACAAGCTCAAGGTGGTGCAGATGGACCCCGCCTTTCTCGAGCGGAGTGTGAATGAAGGGTTCTCCGGTGGTGAGAAAAAGCGCAACGAGATCCTGCAGATGGCGTTGCTTGAGCCTGTGGTGGCGATTCTCGATGAAACCGATTCGGGTCTCGATATCGACGCCCTGCGCATCGTTGCCGGTGGAGTGAACCAATTGGCGACGGAAGACAACGCCACGCTGTTGATCACTCACTACCAGCGTCTTCTTGATGAGATCACCCCGGACTATGTCCATGTGATGGCTGCGGGCCAGATCCTGCGCACTGGCGGACGGGAACTGGCCCTTGAGTTGGAGCAGACCGGATACGACTGGGTGGATCAGGAGCTGGCCACTCAGGGGGCTGCTTGATCATGGGGAGCAGCGTGCTGGCGCCGGTGCAGGAGCGCGGTCGCGCCGCGTTGGAGCACCTCGGTCTGCCCAGCCGCCGGGAAGAGTCCTGGCGACTCACCGACCTCAAGCGTCTTGCGGCTGTGTCGGCGTTGCCGACCAGTGCGTCAACGATTTCAGCACCACTGCCGCCCAGCGTGGAGGGGGTGACCCGTCTGGTGCTCAACGGTTCTGACGATCCCTTGGCAGGGCAGCTCCTCCCGGAGGGGATCACGGTTCTCAATGCTGATGAGCTGAAGCAGGCCCTCGGCCACACACTTGATTGCTGCGGTTGCGCCCAGGCCTGGCCGGTGGAGTTCAACCACGCCAAAGCGCAGCAGATCCTGGCCCTCAGGGTGCGGGGGCGCGTGGGTTCGCTGGAACTGGTCCTCGCGGCGGGTGCCGGGTTGAACGCCACCCGGGTGCTACTTCTGCTCGAGGAAAAGGCGGAGCTTGAGTTGCTGCAGGTGTTGTTGGCGGAGGGTGCGTCCGCCCACAGCCACCTGCTGGAAGTGCATTTGGGGCAGGAGGCGCAACTTCGGCATGGGGTGCTGGCCACGGCTGATGGCGCTTCGTCGTTGATGGCGCATTTGGCGGTTGAGCAGGAGCCCCGCAGCTCCTATGCCCTCACCTCGGTCGTTCAGGGCTGGAGCTTTGGACGGGTGGAGCCCCGGGTGGTGCAGGTGGATGGACAAGCGCAGACCGTGCTCAAGGGTTTGGTGGTGACTGGCGCCGAACAGCAGCTGGCCACCCATACCGCGGTGCGTTTCGACGGGCCTGAAGGGGAGTTGGATCAGTTGCAGAAATGCCTGGCCGGTGGCCAATCCCACGCGATTTTCAACGGTGCTATCAGTGTTCCCCGCGATGCCCAGCGCACCAATGCAGCGCAGTTGAGCCGCAACCTGCTGCTGTCTGATCGCGCACGGGTCGACACCAAGCCCGAGCTGGAAATCGTGGCGGACGATGTGCGCTGCGCCCACGGCGCCACCGTGTCTCAACTCCAAGACGATCAGTTGTTCTATCTCCAGAGTCGTGGGATCGCCGCGGCGGAGGCGACCGCGCTGCTGTTGCGCGGGGCCTGCCAGGAGGTGATCGAGCAGCTTCCTGCTGCTGCGCAGGCTTGGCGTCCCCTGGAGCGCGTGATGGGCAGCCTTGCTCCATGACAATCACCGCAAAAGCACGATCTGGTGCGGATTTCGTGGATTTATCCTCTCGATATCGTTCCGACTTCCCGATTCTTGAGCAGTTGGCTCCCGATGGCCGGCCGCTGATATATCTCGATCACGCCGCCACCAGTCAGAAGCCCCGCCAGGTGCTGGAGGCGCTGCAGCAGTACTACAGCTGCGACAACGCCAACGTGCATCGCGGCGCCCACCAGCTCAGTGCCCGCGCCACCGATGCTTTTGAGGCAGCTCGCAGCACGACTGCGGCCTTCGTGGGTGCCGCTACTGCCCGGGAGATCGTCTTTACCCGTAATGCCAGTGAAGCGATCAACCTCGTGGCGCGCACTTGGGGTGACGCAAACCTGAAGGAGGGGGACGAAATTCTCCTCACCGTGATGGAGCACCACAGCAATCTGGTGCCATGGCAGCTCCTGGCCCAGCGCACCGGTTGTGTGCTGCGTCATGTCGGCATCACCGAATCCGGTGAGCTGGATTTGGACGATTTCCAGGCCCAGCTCAGCCAGCGCACCCGGCTGGTGAGCCTGGTGCACATCAGCAATGCACTCGGCTGCTGCAATCCCCTTGATCAGGTGATCCCGGCGGCCCATGCCGTTGGCGCCTGCGTGCTCGTTGATGCTTGCCAGAGCCTGGCCCACAAGCCGATTGATGTGGCAGCGATGGAGGCCGACTTTCTTGTCGGCTCGTCCCACAAGCTCTGCGGGCCCACCGGCATGGGCTTTCTCTGGGCGCGGGAGTCTCTGCTGGAGGCGATGCCTCCCTTCCTCGGTGGTGGGGAGATGATCCAGGACGTCTACCTGGATCACAGCACCTGGGCGGTGCTGCCCCACAAGTTCGAAGCTGGAACCCCTGCCATTGGAGAAGCGGTGGGCATGGGTGCCGCAATTCGTTATCTGCAGGCAGTTGGTCTGGAGGCGATTCAGGCCTGGGAGGCTCAGCTCACCCGGCATCTGTTCAACAGGCTGCAGGCCATTGATGGTGTGCGGGTCTTGGGGCCGACGCCGGATCAGCAGCCCGACCGCGGTGCCCTGGCCACATTCCTTGTGGATGGCGTGCATGCCAATGACATTGCCGCGCTGATTGATGCGTCTGGAATCTGCATCCGCAGTGGTCACCACTGCTGTCAGCCCTTGCACCGTTTGTATGACGTCACGGCTTCAGCCCGGGCCAGCCTGAGCTTCACCAGCACCTTTGAAGAGATCGACCGCTTCAGCGAGGAGCTCGCCTCCACGGTCGCCTTCCTGCGCGAACACAGCTGAGCCGACTCAGGCGGCCAGCTGCTGATCGTTCGAAATGCCTTCGCGTTGCTCCAGGGGGACGACGTTGCCGCTCTGGATGGTGTACTGCACCCAGCGGTAAGACCGCACGCCGGCACGGGGTGCTGCGTTAATCGGTTCAGGGCTGGCGTAGCTGTTGCCGCGATAACGCAGGATCCGCATTAATACTCAGGAAGCTTTGGACACCATCTCAGGCCCGATGCAGTTTCATCCGTTCCATGGGGCACAGGTTGAACGTTCCTGTTGGTTGCTCGCTTAAGCCATCACATTTGCTGAACCCGGTTGTGTGGGTTGTAACCATCTGCTAGCTCAGCCCTGATTCTTCGGTGGATGCTGAGGTTTGCCGCTCAATCCGTTTGATCGCCTTGAGGATGAGGAACAGCATCCAGGCCACCAAGAGGGCTTCGACGATGGTGTCAACTAGCTTCCCAATCTCGATTGCGCCGCCGAAATAGTTGATTTTGAGATCTTCGAAGCTGCCCTTGGGAACAAAGGGGTTCAGGAGTGGCATCAAGAGGTCTTTAGTGACTGAATCAACGATTCTTGTGAATTGTTGCCCCACAATGAATGCAATTGCGACCGTCAGAGCACTGCCCTTGGTGAAGAAGAACTCGATAAATTCTCGGCGCCAACGTTGAAGCATGATCTGAACATTGATGTCTTTTGATCCTATGGGAAGTTTGTATTTGTTGCTTATTTGTCTCGATCTGTCGTGATTTGATGATGACCTCTGGTCTTCACTTCCGCTGCTCCGCCAGGCCCAGTTGACGCCGAAAAAAGGCTTCGGTTTCTTCCAGAACCTGGATTTGTGTGGCTTGGTTGCGGAAGCCATGGCCTTCGTCATCGAAGAGCTGCACCTCCACTGGTATGCCGTTGCTGCGCAGGGCTTCGGCCATGCGTTCGGTCTGTTCCGGAGGCACAACCTTGTCTTGTAATCCCTGGAAGAACAGCACCGGACAGCGGATTTGATCGGCATTCAGCAGGGGCGATCGCTTCTCATAAAGATGACGTTCCGTTGGCCATGCCCCCACAAGGCCATCGCAGTAGCGCGCTTCGAACCGGTGCGTGTCCTTGGCCATAGCCGTGAGATCACACACCGCATAGCGGCAGGCACCGGCCTGGAACACATCGGTAAAACACAGAGCCGCCAGGGTGGTGAACCCTCCAGCACTCCCACCTTCGATGGCGATCTTGTCGGGATCAGCGCGACGGGAGTCGATCAAGGCCCGGGCTGCTGCGGCGCAGTCGGCCACATCCACCACCCCCCAGCCACCATTCAGCCGCTCCCTGTAATCCCGGCCGAACCCCGTTGAGCCGCCGTAATTCACATCCACCACGCCCCAGCCACGGGAGGTCCAGTACTGGATCGCCAGGCTGAGGCCGCGGCGGGCCATGGCCGTTGGTCCGCTGTGGCTTTTCACCAGCAGTGGGGCGGCCCCTGGTGGTTTGCCGCTGGGGGGGTAGTACCAGGCATGGGTGCGTTCCCCTTGGTGGCCGTTGAACCACAGCGGTTCGGCCACGCTGATCTCTTCTACCGCCAAGGGTGCTGGTATGGCAGGGCTGTGGCTCCAGAGGGCGGTCGCCGGTCGCAGGTCGAGTTCCAGCAGTCCGGCCACGCTTGTGCCGTTGCTGGCCACGGCCACGGCGCGGCCGTGGCAGGCGCTCAATCCCGCCAGATCATCAAAGGGCTGCGGCAACGGCTGCACGCTTCCATCCAGACTGAGCCGTTGCAATGACCAGGCCCCGCGGCTGCACACGGCTGCAATCAGCTGTTCGCCATCCCAAGCCGTGGTGCTCATCCCATAGATCCATTGGGGCATGGCTGTTTCAGCGGCCATCGGCCAGGGCCTTTCCCAGTCGGCATCGGCGCTGGGTTGGAGCATCAGATTCCACCAACCCGTGCTGTCTTCCGCCACGAGCAACTGGCCGTCCGGCAACCACTGGGGTTGAAACACCGAGACGCCGTCGCCCCCGGCCAACTGACGGGGCTGGAGCAGCCCGCCCGTGTCGCTGAACCCCGCGCACCAGAGACTGCTGCTGTCCCAGGGCATGGCGGGTTGTTGCCACTCCACCCAGGCGAAGCGCTGGCCATCGGGGCTCAAACAGCCATAGCCGGCAAAGTCCGCCGGTTGGTGCAGCAGCAACGGGGTCTGATCGGCCCCGCTCAACGCCAGGCTCACCAGCTCGTCACGGCCCTCGATTTCACGGATTCCGATCCAGCGCTGCCTGGGCAGATCGAGCACGCCATCCGCCAGCTCCCAGTCGCCCTCCCGGCTAAGCCGTTCGGCTGCTGCTAGGGGGGTGGGATGGTCTGTGTTGGTCTTTGGCAGGCGCCAGTCCTGACGCCAGACGCAGCCGCTGTCGATCCAAGCCAGCACCAGCCTGTCCTGCTCTACAGCAGTGGCGAGCACCCCGCCGCCGTAGTCATGCACGCGACTGCGCAGGTTGCTGGGGGCCGGCGTCAGCTCCAGAGGGTCCGCTTCGGAATCGCCGAAACGGCGAATCAAGGCTGTGGTGCGGCCCCGTTCCTGGGGACGTTGCTCCAGCCAGATCAGCCACACCGTTGCATCTGCTCCGCTGACCAGTACCGGTTCCTTGAGCCCCGGCAAACGGCCGACGGCATGCTGCGCGGATAACGGAACGGCTCCCATGGCGGCTGAATTAGGCCGCTTACCATGCTGAATCAACGCGGCGTTGGCCTTGGCAGGAAGCTTTGCAGAGTTGGCACGTCAGGCTGACAAGTCGCGGGACACGATGCTGGTCCCCAAAACCGCCCTTGAAACTCCGCCGTTGGAGATTCACACCCTGGGCGATGAAGTCCTGCGAAAGTCGGCGCGTCGCATCGGCAAGGTGAATGAGCAGGTGCGGGAGCTAGCCCGCGACATGCTGCGCAGCATGTACACCGCTAAGGGCATTGGTCTGGCGGCACCTCAGGTGGGGATCCATCAGCAGCTGCTCGTGATTGATCTCGACTTGGAGAATGCGGCCACACCGCCTCTGGTGTTGATCAATCCCGAAATCAGTGCGGCCAGTGCCGGGCTTGATACCTACGAGGAGGGCTGCCTCAGCATTCCTGGGGTGTATCTCGATGTGGTGCGCCCGACGGCGATTGAACTGAGCTTTCGCGATGAGATGGGTCGGCCCCGCAAGATGAAAGCCGATGGCTTGATGGCCCGCTGCATTCAGCATGAGATGGACCATCTCAATGGCGTGTTGTTCGTCGATCGCGTCACTGATGAAGACGGTCTGCAGAAAGAGCTCAAGGAGAAGGGCTTTGAGCGCCAACATGTTCGGAGCGTCGCCTGAGCCATGCCCATGAAACCCTTGGCCGGCGTTTTCCTGGCCCTTGCCTGTGTTCTTGGCATTGCCAGCACCGGTTGTGTCTTCGAACTTGCCTATGGCGATCCCGACCTCGGGGTCAAAGCCACCAGTTGGATCTTGGCCCTTGCGGCCCCCGCAACCGTTGGCACCCTGCTGGTCGCCATACGCCTCAATAAACCGGCCTGATCGGGGGCGACCGATTCAGACATCACTTTTACGATCCGCTCAGTTCCTCCATGGACGTGATGGCACGCTTTCGAACCGTGGCTGCTGCTGGCCTAGCTCTCGCAGCAACCTCGGTACCAGTGGCCTTAGCCCAGGGCTCTCTGTTCACGGCGGTGCCCGTGGAGATGAGCAACTTTGTTCTGGTGTCGGCTCCCATCGGCCAGGGGCAACGCTCGCAGTTGAACATCTACGAACAGCGGACCACGAAACGGCCGTGTTTTGCGGTGGGTGCTGGCTCGCCGGCGATGGTGGATCCCCTGCTGTCCAAGTTTGATTTCACCGGGGTCTGCAACCGTTACATCGACGGCAACGGCTATTCCCTGCGCATCGGTGGTGATGACCTTGGCACCCGTTATCGGCTCAGCGTGGTGAACAGCGGCAGTGATATTGAGTTGCTGGCGACACCGACCCGGAATCCCTCCCAACCGACCATGCTCGTCGCCCGGGCCGGCGGGGCCGCCAGTGGCTTTGTTCAGCTGAAGTTTGAGCCGGGGTGGACCCTGAAGCGACGGGCCTACGGCAAGAAAAGCCTGGGCCATCTCTACGTCTATCGAGACAGTGCACCGACTCCCTGATCCTGGGGTAAAACCGGTCAAAACACCTGTTGTCGAGACCTGTCAGTGAACTCACACTGAAAGAAGACCCAGGAGGCCGTGATGAAAACCACAGTTGTGCAATGGTTCGAGTGGTTCGGTGAAGCGATGACCCATGCGCTGGGCTCGCTCAACGACCGCCATCTCCAGCCCCCGCCGATCGGCACCCAGCCCTACCGGGATACACCGGACAAGCGGGCGCGCAATTACTGAGGTTCAGGTCCCCTCAGCAGATCGGTGCAGCGGTAGCAGCTCGCTTCCGCCACGGCATTGCGATTAACAGAGGACCGATCGTTCAGATCAGCAATGGTCCGTGCCACCCGCAACAGCTGAAGACTGCTGCGGGTGCTCAGGCCGCGTTGTTGGATCAATTGTTCCCATAGATCCAGCGCTGCAGTCTCGATTGCTCCGCTCTGCCGCAGCGCCTTTGCCGACAGTCGGCCGTTGCGGCAGCCGGCTGGATTGCGCCTCTGCATCCGCTGGCGGGCCCGTTGAATCCGTGGCGGGCTGCACCAGGACTCGGAGACTTTTGATGGGCCGTGAGGATTCAGCACGTTCGCCATCTCCTTGGCGGAGCGCCGTTCGAGCCGCAGTTGTAGGTCGAGCCGATCCAGGAGTGGGCCTGAGAGCCGCTGCCAGTACCGCTGGCGCTGGCTGATGCTGCAGCGACAGCCATGGTCGCGATCGCCATGCCATCCACAGGGGCAGGGATTGGTTGCCGCCACCAAGGTGATCAAGGCGGGGAAGACAGTGCTGTGCTGGGAGCGGCTGATCTGTACGGCGCCTTCCTCCAGGGGCTGCCGCAACTGACCCAGCACTGTTCGCGGAAATTCCGCAAGCTCATCGAGAAAGAGCACACCACCGTGGGCCAGGCTGAGTTCGCCTGGACGGGGCGAGCGTCCTCCCCCCAGCAAGGCGGCTGCGGAGCAACTGTGATGGGGTGATCGAAAGGGGCGTTGCTGCTGCAGTTGATCGATGCCATGGAGATGTCCGGCGATCGAATGGATGCGTGTGATGGTGAGCGCTTCCTTCCGGCTCAGGGGCGGCAGCAGGTGTGGCAAGTGATGGGCCAGGCGGGTCTTGCCGCAGCCGGGGGGACCCACCAGCAGGAGATGGTGGCCGCCTGCAGCGGAAAGGGCTAGGGCGCGTGAAGCCAGGCTTGTCTCAATGGATGGCAAGGGCTCCGGGCTGTTGATGCAGCCTGATGATCGGGAGCCGTTGCAACCGATGACGGGCCACGGTTGCTCTCCTTTGAGTTGCAGAACCAGCTCCCGCAGGTTGGGCGCGGTGTGGATTGGCAGCCCCTCAATCAAGCTGGCTTCGCTGGCATTGCTGGGGGGGACGATCAGGGCTCGGGCCTGCTGTTGATGGGCCTGATCGGCCAGGGCGATCACCCCGCGACAGGATCTGAGGCTGCCGTCGAGCCCCAGTTCGCCGGCACACCAGAGGCCCTCCAACTGGGGGCGGGCGAGCTGCCCGCTGGCCACCAACAGTGCCAAGGCGATCGGGAGATCAAAGGAGGGGCCTTCCTTGCGTAGATCGGCCGGAGCAAGGTTGATCACCACGCGAACCAGGGGGCCGCGGAAGCCGCTGTTGCGCAGGGCGGAGCGGACGCGCTCCCGCGATTCCTGAATGGCCTTGTCCGGCAGACCCACCAGCTGGACGCCCGGCAGGCCTGGGGCGAGATCCACTTCCACCACCACAGGCCTGGCCTCCAGACCTTGTAGGGATGCACTGAGACAACGTGCCAGCATTCTGAAGTGGGTGACGCAGGAGATTCATGCCCCTGCTGTCACACCGGTATGGCTGTTCCTTCGTTCTCAAGGCCCATGGCAGACGACACGATCTTCGGCAAGATCCTTCGCGGCGAGATCCCGTGCGATGAGGTCTATAGCGATGAGCAGTGCCTGGCCTTTCGGGATGTCGCCCCCCAGGCACCGGTTCATGTGCTGGTGATTCCCCGCAAGCCGATCGAGAGCCTGCGCTCCGGTGCTGCAGAGGATGCTCCACTGCTGGGCCATCTGCTGCTGGTCGCTGCTCGGGTCGCCAAACAGGAGGGGCTGGACGACTTCCGCACGGTGATCAACAGCGGCGCCGGTGCTGGCCAGACGGTGTTTCACCTTCATGTGCATGTGATCGGTGGGCGTTCTCTGGCCTGGCCCCCCGGCTGATGCTGACGGCGAAGCAGTGCAATGGCCGCCAGACTGAGCAAAGTTCAGCAGTGGCATGACCCACCAGCTTCAGAACCTGCGGGATCAGGCCGCCAAGCTGCGTCGACTTTCGCAGCCCTACTTCTTTCCATACACCGAAGACAACGGTTGGCAGTTCATCGGGCTTCTGGTGAGCCTGCTGTTCTGTGTGGCCGGGATCGTGCTGTTCCTGGTGACCGGTCTGATGAACGGTCTGTCGTGGCTGCTGCCGGAGTTGACCAGCCAGTACCTCGGTGGCGTCCAGTCCTCCCTGGCCATGCTCTGGTCCCGTGGATGGGGGGCGGGCATCAGTGCCCTTTTTGTGCTGGGGGCTGTGGTGTTCGCATCTGTGCGCTCACAGTTGCGTCACCGTCGCTGGCTGCCTTGGCTGTTTCTGGGTCTGATCATCCTGATGCTGCTGTGTGTGAACGGCATCAACGCGGGGATCACTTTCCTGGCCCGGGATCTCACCAATGCGTTGATCGCCAAGGACGGTGATGCGTCCTACCGCAATCTCTGGGTCTATGGCGCCTGTTTTGCGGTTGCCCTGCCGATTCGCAGTCTGCAGTTTTATTTCACCCAGAAATTGGGTCTGTTCTGGCGGGAATGGTTGTCGCTGAGTTTGGTGGACGACTATCTCCGGGATCGGGCGTATTACGTCCTCAACCCCAACGATGAGGCGGCGACCAACGTTGATAACCCTGATCAGCGCATTTCAGAAGATGTTCGTGATTTCACGGCTCAAGCCCTTGGCTTCGCACTCAATATCTTTGATTCGATTCTCACCTTTTCTCTCAATATCCTCATCCTTTACTCGGTGAGTGAGGGCTTGACCTTCGCTTTGTTGGCCTATGCCGCTGCTATTTCGGTCTTGATGATTGTTGCCGGTCGCAAGCTAGTGCGTCTGAATAATTTTCAGTTGCGTTTCGAAGCGGATTACCGCTACGGCCTTGTTCGGGTAAGGGATAACGCCGAATCGATTGCTTTCTATGCAGGTGAACAACAGGAAGCCAAGGAGGTAACGCGTCGCTTGGCCACTGTTGTTGAGAACTTCAATCTTCTGATCGTCTGGGAGGTGTTGCTGCGTGTGCTGCAGCGTTCCAGCATCTACGCAAGTAATTTTATCCCTTATCTGATTCTTGCTGCGCCGATTCTGGCGGGTGAGATGGATTACGGCGGCTTCGCTCAGGCAAATGTTGCTTACAACCTGGTTGAGGGATCGCTCTTCTTCATTGTCTACAACATCGAAGCGCTGGCCCGATTCTCAGCATCAATTAACCGGCTGGAAGGTTTCCAGTCGAATATCTCGAACCTTGATCGTGAGGAGTGGAGTGATTTCGCTCCGCGGATTGTGCCGTCCGACCGTTTGGCGCTTCAAGGGGTCACGGTCAAAACACCGCGCACCGACAACGTGCTGGTGCGCGATCTCAGCTTTTCGCTCGACACCTCTGAAGGCTTGCTTGTGGTCGGGCCCTCTGGCTGTGGCAAGACCTCATTGCTGCGGGTTGTGAGTGGGTTATGGGGATCACCGACAGGCACTGTGTATTCCCCAGGACAGGGGGACCTTCTGTTCATTCCGCAGAAGCCTTATATGGCTCTGGGATCGCTCCGTGAACAGCTCTGTTACCCATTAGATCAGGCCCGTTTCAGCGATGAACAGCTGCGGGCCGTTCTGGATCAGGTGATGCTCGCGAAATTGCTGCAGCGTTACCCCGACCTCGATATCAAGCAGGACTGGCCGCGGTTGCTCTCTCTGGGAGAACAGCAGCGGCTGGCATTTGCCAGGTTGCTGCTGAATTCCCCCAAGGTCGTGGTGCTTGATGAAGCCACCAGTGCCTTGGATGTCGACACTGAATCCCGTCTTTATGCGCTGCTGCGCGAACGCGAGGTGGCTTTCATCAGCGTTGGTCACCGGCCGACCTTGAAGGAGTTCCATGACACCGTGCTCGAGTTGAGTGGAGATCGCGACTGGCGGCTGATCCCGGCGACCAGCTATGACTTCGAACGTTCCTGAACCGGCCGGATGACCTCCACAAGCGAGACGCCTGATTCCACGTCTGTTCCGGAGACGTCCGCCACCACCAACGATGTACCGGCATTCGGTTGGAGTGGGTATGCCGAGCGCGTGAACGGCCGTTTCGCCATGGTGGGTTTTGTCGCGGTGCTCTTGATCGAGGCCCTCAGCCGCGACACCTTTCTGCACTGGGCGGGGTTGCTGCCCTGATCAGGGCAGACGAATCAGATCCACATCCCAGCGTCCGTTTCGGCTGACCTGCACCGCCAGACGCCGGCCTGCACCGTCAAGGCTGACGCTGCGGGGCACGCCCGGTGGATCCAGAGGCAGCCGTTGTGTTGCGCCCACGTTGCGGCGATAGAGCACCAGTTCCGTGCGGCCATCTCGTTGCTGGACGACGGCCAAGCGCTGCCCATCCGCACTGACGCTGACGCTGATGGGTTGGGCGTCTGCACGGTTGAGGCCTGGCAGCGGGACGGGGCTGCGGTCCCGTAAATCAATCAGTTCGACCCGTTCCCGCCCATTGCGTTGGCCAAGGCTCGCTAACCATCTTCCCCCCAGGGATGGATCCCGGCGACTGTTCACCGACTGGCGCAGCAAGCCGTTGAGATCGGGCCGGGGTGTGGGTCTGGGACTGCTGCAGCCCGTCATCAGCACCAGGCTGCAGATCAGAGCAACGCGGATCATGGCTCTGACGACAGCGTTGGCGTGGAGAGGCTCTGGCCCGGTGGACGGTCGGGTTCGAGTACTTCACTCAGATCCAGCAGTTCCACGCGCCACCGGCCCTGATCTGTCACCTGGAGGGCGATTTGCTGTGCATCTGGCGCGAGGCTGAGCAGCACAGGGTCCCGTCCCCCCGGCAGCGGCAGGGGATGCATTCGTCCATTCAGGCGGTCGGTCACCACCGCGAGTCTGCGGCGACCACGCTGGGTGATGACGGCCAGGTAGCGACCGTTCCAGCTGAGGGAGGGGGAGCTGTGGGGCTGATGACGGCTCAGCTGCGGAACGGACACCACGGATCCGTCGCTGAGGCGGCGCAGCTGCACCGTGGGTCTGCCGCGGCGATCGCTGACGACCGCCAACCATTCACCACTGCCACTCAGGGCGGGTGCCTGCTGACTGCTGCTGAACAGGGCTCCACCGGCCCGTTCTTGGCGACCGTTGCAGCCCATCAGCGCCAGGCTGGCCAGGAGAAGGAGCAGCGGGCGACGCAAGTGGCTCAGTCGTCAAAGCGGGAGCTGTTGTCCCGAGGGCTGCCGGAAGACGGTCTTGAGCTGCGGGGGGGTTGACGGCTACTGGTCGGGCGGTTCGAGGCCAGCGGCGGTTCAGCAGAACGCCTCGACTCTGTTGTCGCAACCGGGTTGGCCCCGGGACGTCCGCGGTTCAGTGATGCGCTGCGGCTGGGACTGAATGCGGCATCCTCTGCGCCGGACGGGGCGGGTTCGCCGGCAGGACGTTCAGAGCGGCCCGTAGGACGGCTGCCGCGGCGTTGATCGTCCCGCTCCGATCGTCTGGATCCAAAATCGGGGCTTTGCTCATCACGGGCTTCTCCGGCCCGGAAGCGGGCCATGCGGCGGGAGCGTTCACTGTCTTGCTCCCAGCCGGAATCCGTTTGGTTGCGACCCATGGAGCGACGGCTGGCTGCCTCTTCAGGGATCGCGGCGCGGCTGGTGCGGCGCGGCCTGTAGAACTCCTCTTCAGGTCGCTCTTCAGGGTCGTCGTCGCGGCCGGAGAAACGCCGCCGCACCGGCTGGGGTTCATCAAAACGGTCGTAGCCGTCATCCCATCCCCCGCGCAGTCCACCAGGATCATCGCCGCGAGCAGGGGCGGGCTCGTCATCGAAATAGGCGGAACGCCGAGCTTGCTCGGTGGCGACGCCGCGCAAGCGCACGCTTTCGTAAGCGAAGAAAACGGTTGTACCCGCTAGGAGGAATTGGCCGAACTGCAAAATCGGATCAAGACGCCATCCCTGGAAAAAGAGGATGCCTCCGCAAAGCAGTCCAATCGCCGCGAAGAAGACGTCGTAGTCCCGAGCCAGGGCTGGTTTGAACGTCCGCATGAAATAGAGCAGAGCTCCGCCGACGGCCAACACGATGCCGACGATGCTGGCCCAGTTGAGACTGGCGTTAACCAAAACTCTGATCCCGCTAGGGGCTCAGTCTACGAGGGGCGCCAGGGGCAGGTCAGAGTTTGCGGTCGAGACGGTCGGTCTGGCTCAGCAGGATCAGCGCGATGGTCGCGGGAACAACAACGATCACACCTCCCCAAACGAGGCTGCTCAGGAAGTTGGAGAGGGAGGGGGTCATGGGGTTGCTGCTGTCTGCATCAAAGCCGCGCTGATCCTAAGGAGCGATGTCGGCTTTCTACGATGACGGGACGATTTGCTTTGAGCTTTGTGACGCCGCTGCTGCTGCAGGTCCTGCCAGTTGTTCATCTTCTCCTTGGTCTGCTGTTGGCAGCCTGGACCCTGGCGTTCCTGCTTCGCATCGTGCTCACTTGGTACCCCCAGGTGGACCTGAACCAGGGCGTTTGGCCCGTGGTGGCCTGGCCGACGGAGCCTGTGCTGGCGCTTAGCCGCCGCGTGATCTCACCGATTGGTGGGGTCGATGTCACCCCCGTGATCTGGGTTGGATTGATCAGCCTCGTGCGTGAGTTGCTCGTTGGTCAGCAGGGGCTGCTGTCGCAAATTCTGATGCACGCTCAGGCGGCAGCCTGAGTTCAGGGGAGCATCTCTTGCTCGACGAACTTGGTGTGGATGTCGCCATTGATGAATTCCGGTCGATCCAGCATTTCGAGATGAAATTCCACCGTTGTTGGGATTCCGGTGACGGCACATTCGTTTAGGGCCCGTTTCATCCGGGTCATGGCGTGGTCGCGGTCTTTGCCCCAGACAATCAGCTTGCCGATCAAGGAGTCGTAGAAGGGCGGGATGTCGTAGCCGGTATAAACGTGGCTGTCGACGCGCACGCCTGGTCCCCCCGGGGGCAGCCATCCTGTGATTCGTCCCGGGGCGGGGCGGAAGTTATGGCGTGCATCCTCCGCGTTGATCCGGCATTCGATCGCATGGCCAGTGAGCTGGATCTCTTCCTGGCGCACGCTGATGGGTTCGCCACCGGCGATGCGCAACTGCTCGGCAATCAGATCAACACCCGTGACCATTTCGGTCACCGGATGCTCCACCTGGATGCGGGTGTTCATCTCCATGAAGTAGAAGCCCCCGCTGCGATCAAGCAGGAATTCCACCGTTCCAGCGCCCTCGTAATTAATGCTGCGGGCGGCAGCAACGGCGGCTTCACCCATGCGCAGCCGCAGTTCTGGATCTAGGGCCGGGCTGGGGGCCTCCTCCAGCAGTTTCTGGTGACGACGCTGAATCGAACAGTCGCGTTCTCCCAGGTGCACCACATTGCCGTGGCGGTCGGCCAGCACCTGCACTTCAACGTGGCGGGGCCGGTCGATGAATTTCTCCATGTAGAGCCCAGGGTTGCCAAAGGCGGCTTCCGCTTCGCCTTGGGCCGCCTTGTACAGGCTTTCCAGTTGACTGGCGTCCGGCACGAGCCGCATGCCGCGTCCGCCACCGCCCGCGGTGGCCTTGATCATCACGGGATAGCCCATCTCCTCGGCAAGGGCCGCCGCCTGGTTCGTGCTGCTGAGCAGACCTTCGCTGCCGGGAACCGTGGGGACACCCACCGATTGCATCGTCGTTTTGGCGGTCGACTTGTCCCCCATCGAGCGAATCGCGTGGGGTGACGGTCCAACGAAAGTGAGGCCGTGATCACGGCACATCTCGGCAAACTTGTCGTTCTCGGCCAGAAAGCCGTAGCCGGGATGGATGGCGTCAGCGCCGCGGGAGGTGGCCGCCGCCAGGATGTTGGGGATGTTGAGGTAGCTCTTGCTGCTCAGCGCCTCGCCGACGCAAACCGCTTCATCCGCGAGCTGAACGTGGAGTGCGTCTTTGTCGACTGAGCTGTAAACCGCCACGGTGGCGATGCCGAGCTCGCGGCAACTCCGAATGATTCGGAGAGCAATCTCGCCGCGGTTGGCGATCAGCACTTTGCCGATGGGCATCCCGCAGCATCTTCAGGCCTGACGCCGGATCGTATCAGCGCCGACCGATCAAGCCGAAAGCAAAGACCCCGCCCGGTATGATCTGACGTCGACAGCGCCCGAGCGGTGAAGTCGACCACGCGGATGTGGTGGAATTGGTAGACACGCACGTTTGAGGGGCGTGTGGCTTCGGCCTTGCGAGTTCAAGTCTCGCCATCCGCACTTTTTCTCTTGGCCCGTCCCCGCGCAGCAGAACCTGGACCGGCCGTCGTTCTTGTTTCAAACGGTCCCGGTGAGCTGACCACATGGGTCCGCCCACTGGCGGAACGTCTGCATGCCAGCCTCCGCCTTCGTCCACGGTCCTCTACGGCCGCGGCGTCCTTGCATTTGGTCCTGGTTCCCTGTCCCAATGCCACCGGGCAGGAGCCCATGGCGGCAGAGCCCTGGGGCTTGTTTGAGCGCATCGTGCCGGCACGGCGTTTCTGGTCGCTGTTGTTGCGCCCGCAGCGGTACGGCCCCTGGCCCCGGCGGGGTGTGGTGGTGTTCCTGGGAGGAGATCAGTTCTGGACCGTTCTGCTCTCTGCTCGACTTGGGTATCGCCACATCACCTATGCCGAATGGGTGGCGCGCTGGCCGGGCTGGAACGACCGGATCGCGGCCATGTCGGAGGCGGTTCAGCGCCAGCTTCCGGTTCGTTATCAGTCCCGATGCCGTGTGGTTGGGGATCTGATGGCGGATTTGTCATCCTTCGCCCGTCGGGAGGATCCCCTGCCTGAAGGCCAGTGGGTGGCCCTGCTGCCGGGCTCCAAGCCGGCAAAGCTGTGCGTGGGCATGCCATTTCTGCTCGACACCGCCGACCGCCTGGCTCGATTGCAACCCGAATGCCGTTTCTTGCTCCCGTTGGCTCCCACCACAAGCGTGGCGGAGCTACTCCGTTTTGCCGGTGGATCCAATCCAATCGCTGCGCGTTACAGCGCTTCCGTCGCGTCGGTTGACCAAGAGGAGTTGGTCACCGAGTTGGTGACGGCGGCGGGGACGCGGATTCGTCTGTTGCAGCAGCATCCGGCCCACGGGGCCTTGAGCCAGTGCGCCCTGGCCCTGACCACCGTTGGTGCCAACACGGCCGAGCTTGGAGCACTGGCTGTGCCGATGATCGTGATTGTTCCCACCCAGCACCTTGAGGTAATGCAGGCCTGGGATGGTGGGCTCGGGCTGCTGGCGCGCTTGCCGGGCTTGCGGCGTCTGATTGGGGTCTTGCTGACCCTCTGGCGTCTGCGCAACAACGGTCTGATGGCCTGGCCCAACATCAGCGCTGGCCGCGTCGTGGTCCCGGAGAGAGTGGGGGCGATCACGCCGGAGCAGATCGCGCTGGAAGCATGCGACTGGCTGAATGCTCCCGAGCGGCTGGAGGGCCAGCGGCAGGATCTCCAGGCGTTGCGGGGGGACCCAGGGGCGGTGGCTGCCCTGGCTGCAGAGGTGAGGGCATTGCTCCCCCGCGAGCTCAGCTCTTCCTAGGCTAAACGGGCTGCTAAATCCGACGACCATGACCCCGTCCAATCCGGTCGAACGCAGTGCAGAGGAGTGGAAGCAATCCCTGACGCCGGAACAGTTCCAGGTGGCTCGTTGCGGCGGTACTGAGCGTGCGTTCACCGGTGCTTATTGGAACAACAAGGCCACCGGGATGTATCACTGCATCTGCTGTGGATCGCCGTTGTTCAGTTCTGACGCCAAATTTGACTCGGGCACCGGCTGGCCGAGTTTCTGGGACGGTGTGAGTTCCGATGCGATCACCACCAAACAGGATCTGACCCACGGAATGGTGCGCACCGAAATCAATTGCGCCCGCTGTGATGCCCATCTGGGGCATGTCTTTGCTGATGGCCCCGCCCCCACAGGCCAGCGCTACTGCGTCAACAGCGCATCTCTGGACTTCAAGTCGGCCTGATCGCCTTCTCGCGATCAGGCTCGCTCACCAGGGGTCGTCCAGATCCTTGGTCCCGCTCTGAGGAGCTGAGTCTTCCATTGGTTCCACATCCAGGGGTTCACCGGACTGCTGAACAGCACGGCGGGAGGCTGGCATGGCGCGCCTCGGCGGCTGTTCCTGATATGCAGGTTCTTCTTGGTATGGCGGCTCTTCCTGATAAGCAGGTTGTTCCTCGTAACGCGCTGGTTCGTCGTAGGCGGGGGGTTGCTGCTGCTCATAGGACCGCGGTCGTTCAGTGGAGCGGTCGTCTCTGATGTTGTCCCGCTCGTCGTAGCGGGGACGTTCTTCGTAGCGCCGCTCGTCATACCGCTGGGGCTCATCGAGGTAACGGCGTTGCTGCATGGCCTCCTTTCGCCGATCCTCCAGTTCCACGTATTCGAGTTCCGCATCAGCATCAAGCCGCTCAGCTTCTGAGGCCTGGAGGCGCCGTTGTTCCTGCTCCTGGGGTTGTCCAGAGGTGAGCTGGTTTTCCACGGGCACCAAATTGACCCGGTAACGCTCCCGCTCCTGTTCTTCCCAGCTGGGACCTCCAACCCCAAGTTTCTCCAGCACACCGCTATTCAGCTGTTTGAGTTTGTCTTCGGCCCCCTCGTAAACAATGATCCGATCCGGGCCACTGCTGACGATCTCCTCCACCGGCATTTCCCAGGTGCTCAGCACCCCTTCCCCCAGTAGGGGCACGCCGAGGGCTCCCATCACCAGGGTGGTCATTTCTCCGGTTTCGATGTCGAAGGCGAAGCCGAGCACGCGACCCAGCTGCTCACCGGATTCGGTGATCACCTGGCAGTTAATGACCCGGCTATAGCGCTCGGGATTGAAGTTCTCACTCAGGGAGTCGGCGGAATCCACCAGGATCACGTCTCCCACCTGACGGATCCGGTCCAGCGGCATCCAGCGCGGCAGGCCGGGCAGAAAACGGGTCAGCGGATTGTCCCTAAGCCCGACGGCGACCACCTCACGGCGGTCGATATCCACGATCACTTCACCAACCACCCCCAGGCGGCGGCCGGTGTCGCGGGTGATCACTTGGGTGCCCATCAGTTCGGAGCGCAACCAGAGGCGATCGCTGGGTACGCCAGTGGTGATGGCTTCAGTTGGGGAAGGGGTCGGGGTCAAGCGCGGGCCCTCGGCCATGGACATTCAGGCCATTGTGGCGCAGGGGTTCCGCCTGTCACGTTCAGGTTGCACAGCGAAAACCCCGATCGTTCAGGCGGCATCCGGCAAACCCACCACCTGGGTGTGGGCGCCGCGGGCCTGTGTCACCCCAATGGTGCGCTGGGCCGCGCCGATCATCGGGCGGCGATGGCTGACCACCATGAACTGTGCCGCCTCGGCCTGACGGGCGATCAGGGCCGCAAGGCGCTCCACATTGACGCCGTCGAGGAAGCTGTCCACCTCATCCAGGGCATAGAACGGCGACGGCCGGAAGCGCTGCAGGGCAAACAGGAAGCTCAGAGCCGTGAGCGATTTCTCACCACCTGACATCGAGGCCAGGCGCCGTACGGTCTTGCCCTTGGGATGCGCCACCAGGGTGAGGCCACCTTCCAGGGGATCGTCCGGGTTCTCCAGCTGCAGGTGGCCATCACCATCGGAGAGCGAGGCAAAGATCTCGCGGAAATGGCCATCCACGGCGGTGAAAGCTTCCATGAAGGCGTCCTGTCGCAGGGTGGCCACGGTCTCGATCCGCAGCAGCAGCTCTTCCCGCTCGCTGTTGAGCACATCCAGCCGCTCGTTCAGTTCGTTGAGCCTCTGTTCGAGGGCCTCAAGTTCTTCCAGCGCCAGCATGTTGACGGGCTCCAGCGCTTCCATGCGTTGCTGGATCGCATGAAGATCGGCTTGTAAGGCCTCCAGGCCAGACAGTCGCAAGGCCTCAGGGATCTCAGGTCTGGGGTCCGGCAGGGCCTGTTCCATCTCCTGGAGGCGCACCGCACCGCTGCGCTGCTCTTCGATCAACCCTTCCCGGTCTTCCTTGAGCCGTTCCAGATTCCACTCGGCCTGCTGCAGGGCCTGACGCTGCCGGCCCACCTCGGCTTCCGCGGCATCCCTGGCCCGGCGCTGGCTGCCAAAGCGTTCCTGCAGCTCGCTCTGCTGTTGCTCCAGTTGTTGACGCTTCTGCTGGAGGTCGCTTTGTTGCTGGCGCCAGGCACCATGGGCGCTGGCCAGGGCCTTCACAGCCTCCTGCAGCCGGGCCTCCTCTGCGGCCAGAGCCTTTTCCTGATCCCCCAGCCGTTCGATCGCCAGCTGTCGCTCGCGGCGGGCATTCAGCAGCTGGTCCCGCTCGCTGCGGGCCGTCTCCAGCCGTTGATCTGAGCTTTCCTGCTCCTTCTGCAGTTGGGCCCAGGCCGCGGCATCGTCGTTATTACCGCTGTTCTGCTCCGCCTCATCCAGGGCTTTGAGCTCCGAGGTCAGGGGGGCGAGCTCACGGCTGATCGCTTCGAGCCGCTGCTGTTGTTCCGTCTGGTCCTGCTGCAGTTTGCTGAGCCGTTCGGCCCGCTGGCGGCTGCGCTCGAGCAGGGGGCCGTGGTTCCGCCGGGCCGCATTGCGCTCGGCGATCAGAGCGGCTTGTTGCTGCTCGAGCTGGCGCAGCTGGGGTTTCTGCTGTTCCATCAGTTGCGCCAGCTTCGACTCCTCCCGCCGGCAGGCCACCAGAGATTCACCCAGTTCCAGCAGGCGCCGACGCAAGGGCTCGGCCTCGTCTTGATCACTGCTGCGACCGAAACTCAGGCTGCTGCTCCGCTGGGAGAAGCTGCCGCCGGTCATGGCGCCGCTTTTCTCTAGCAGCTCGCCATCCAGGGTCACAGCCCTGGAGCGGCCTAACTGTTGGCGGGCGCTGGCCAGGTCGGAGAACACCTGGGTGTCGCCGAAGACGTAAGCGAACACCTGGTCATAAACAGGCTCGAAGCGCACCAGTTCCACAGCTCGACCGATCAGTCCAGCGCTGCTTTGCCCTCCCGGGCGTGACCCCCGGGCGAAGGCGGCTGAGCCGCCCCCCCCGGGTGAGCGGATCTTGTTCAGGGGCAGGAAAGTAAGCCGGCCGGCTCGGCGGCTTTTGAGCAGCTCGATGGCGCGTGCAGCGATGCGGTCGTCGTCGACCACCACTTGGCCGAGACGGGCCCCAGCCGCCACTTCAAGGGCGAGGCGATGGCGATCCTCCACCTCCCCCAGCTGGGCCACAGGGCCATGGATGCCATCGAGGCCGGCCTCCAGTAACAGGCGAAGGGCACCGGTGCCGCGGCTTTCCTGAAGGGCATCACGACGGCTCTCCAGACGAGCGATCTCCCGTTCCAAACGGGTTTGTTCCTGTTCAAGCCGGCTGCGGGTGCGCTGTTGGATGGCCAGGGAGTCGGCCGTTTGCTGGAGCTCCTGTTTGCCATCGGCAATGGCTTGAAGAAGGGTTTGCCAGGTCTCCTCCAGGGTCTCGAGTTGCTGCTGCACGGCGGCACCGTCGGAGCCGTCCTGCTGCTGTTCCTCGGTGAGCTCCTCAAGACGCTCCCGTTCCTGACGCAGCCGTTCCTGCAACTGCTGTTGCTCCTCCAGCAAGGGAGCGACGCTGCTTTGCAACTCGTGACGGCGGCCACTGCGGCGCTTTTGTTCTTCCACCCAGGCGCCAGATCGGCCGGCAACATCCGCCAGTCGGCGCCGGGACATCTCAACCGACGCCTCAGCGGCTTTGCAGTTGTCTTCAGCGGCGTTCAGGGCGTCCTGATTGGGGTCGCGCTCCAGCTCCCGCGACTGCAGTTGCCACTGCTGGCGACGGGTGGCGAGGTCATGGCGCTGTCCCTGCAGTTTCTGGCCTTCGTCCTGGTGGAGGGTGGCCTGGCGTTCAAGTTCCCGGCTGCTCGTGTCGAGGCCAGCCAGTTCTGCCTGAACTGCAAGCAGTTGGTCTTCTCCCAGGGCCTTGACCTGCTCCTGCAGCAGTTCCAGTTCGGCCACAGCCTTGTTCAGTTGCTCCCGGCCACTGGCGATGGCCGCAGCGTCGCGCTGTTCCTGGGCTTCCAGAGCCTGTTGGCGCGTGGCCAGATCCTTCAGGGCTTGCTGGGCTGCCTCGAAGGCCAGCACCATTTCCTGGCGGCGTCCCAGCTGTAGCCGTTCCCTTAACTCCTGGTACTGGCGGGCCTTGGCGCAGTCCTTCTCCAACCGTTGGCGGCTGGTCAGCAATTCCTGCTCAATGATCCGGCAACGCTCTTGGCGCTCCTGCACGTCATCGAGCTTGCGGCGGGTCTGTTCGATCCGGGTGTCGAACAGGGCGACACCGGCCAGCTCATCGATGAGGCCGCGGCGGTCCCGGTTGCTCATTGAGACGATGCGGGTGACGTCCCCCTGCATCACCACATTGCTGCCTTCGGGATCGATCCGGATTCGTCGCAACTGGGTCTGCAGCTGCTGCAGATTGCAGGACACTCCGTCAGCGCTGTAGCTGGAGCTATAGGAGCCACCCGGCATCACCCGCAGCTTGCGGGTCACCGTCCACTCGGTTTGCCCCGGTTGAATCCAGGGGCCTTCCGCCGGTGCGTCGAGGCCTTCCTCGGCGGCATCAGGTGACCAGTCGCTGAGATCGAAGCGAACACTGACGCTGGTTTCGGCGGCCTTGCCAGCCTTGAGCATGCCGCTGTTGACCAGGTCCGGTAAGCGGTCGGCCCGCATGCCGCGACTGGTGGCAAGGCCTAGGCAGAACAGAACGCCGTCGAGGATGTTGCTCTTGCCGGAACCGTTGGGTCCGGTCACAACGGTGAATCCCTCCTCAAGAGGGATTGTCATCGCTCCGCCGAACGACTTGAAGTGCGTAAGCCCAACCTGATTGATATGAACCAACAGGATCTGGGGCTGTCAGCAGGCCGAAACTAGCGGAGCTCACGAAAAGCTCAAGGGATCGTTAACGAGCAGTTTCCGTCGGCGATGCGTAGGCAGCCCTGAAGGTCGCCCTGGAGCTGCAGGGTTACGTCTGCATCCGTGGCGTTTGGAAGTTCGCCGCTGTAGCTCCCGGCATGGATCCGTTCGGCCCAGCCCCGGTTGCCCGAAACGGCGGCACTGCGTGGTTCCAGCCAGACCCGCCGATGTGGTGGCAGGGGAACCGCCGGTTGCCCCCCTGCGTTCGGGCGCGGCACGGTCGCGAGGCGCCAGGTTCTGCAGCTGTCCCCATGCTCAAGTAGCAGATCGATATGGCATCCGCTGGGGTCGTCCGGTGCTCCGGTGTGACGCAGTAGGGCGTATCGCGGCAAAGACTTTCCCTCAGCCTTCAGTCTCCCTACCCTTTTAGAGGTTTCTGCCACCGGTCTTTATGGCCTCGACACCGCCGCAGTCCAACGGCAGATTCGAGCATCACTTCCGTGAGCGGTTCGACAGCCTGCTCCCCACCATCCAAGAGCGTTGGCCGGATTTGGCCCATCACACCCTGGAAGCGACCCGGGGAAGTGTGGATGAGCTTGTTCGTCTGATCGAAGCGAATACAGGCCTAACTCCTCAAGGAGTGCGCGATCAACTTGAGGATCTTCTCCATAACGCGGGTGATCGCAGCCGCGACTGGGCCGACAGTCTTGACCCGCTGGAAGAGCAACTGGAACAGCTGCTGGATGAGTTGAACAGCACGCTGCGGCCAAAAATTGAGGCGCCTGTGCGTCAGAGACCGCTTCTGGCCGTCGGTGTTGCTCTAGGTGTTGGTTTGCTGCTGGGCAGCATGCTTCGTGGAGGACGGCGTTCCTGATGGCCGATCAGAACTCTCCGCGTGGATTTGGAGCAGCCGCCAGGGTCACGGCGCTGGCGGCGTCTGTCATGGACCTGCATGTGCGTATTGCTCTGCAGGAGGTGGATCGGGAAAAACGCCGATTGATCAGCGGTGGTTTGTTCCTCGCCATCGGAGGCACCGCCATGTTCCTGGCGTTGTTGGCGGGAGAAGCGTCGTTGCTGCTTTGGATTCAGGCCGAGTGGGGGCTGGATTGGATCCGCGCGCTGCTGACCCTTTCCATTGCCAATCTTGTGCTGGCTGGCATCAGTTTGCGCATCGGTGGGCAGGTTTTGAAGGGGCCTTTCTTGCCCCAGACGCTTGAGGGCCTGATGAAAACTGTGCGTGCGGTGATGGGGCGGGTCTGAACCGGCCCAGCGCGGTAGACGCATCGTCATCACTTCACCAGGCGATTAACGGTTAACGCACGGTTAATGCCGGGTTAACTTGTCTTGATTGTTCTTTTGTGATCGTTGCGCTTCCCCTTCAGGCGAAGGTTTCGGCAGGATCTTGTTCCTGATCAGCAATCCGATTCGCGTCTTGAGCTTGGCTCGGGACAGTCAACTCTTTTCTTGGTGGCCGGTCCCTGCGGATCTGGAAAGTCATCCGTCATCCAGAAAGCGGTCCAGGCTGATCTTTCTTTGTTCGGTGATGCACTGAGAGGTGAGTTTCTCGAGTCTATTTTGGATCGATCCGGTCGTGAATATGACGATTACAGCCTTGCTTTAGAGCAACATTCCTGTTTTCAGGCCAGTCATGTGAAGCGGTTATCGCGAGAGTCGGCCCTGCCATCTGGTCTATTGCTTCATCTTGATCTTTATCAAATTCTGCGGGGGATTGATGCGTCCTATTGGCCTAGGGGGCTGAAAAGAAAGGCACAGCGGCTTTCAAATGAGTCCGACAGATTGCCGAAACGATGCTTTGAAGATCTGCTCAAGCCTCGTCAAAATGATTTGATGATGCAAGCTTTTCTGGCCAAAAAACTGTTCCAACGTTTCACACAGGTTGCAGTTGCAACGGTTCATTGCAGCTTCGAGCGAAATGCCTCTCAGTTGGCGGCCCGCAAGCGTCGTTCAAGCGGCAAATGGATGAAATATTTTTCAGCCCCTGATCACATCGCCCGAGCGATTCATGCTGAGATTTATCGCTGCTGGGATAGCGCGTTGGACCAGATGTCACCCGTCGCCAATGTTTCGATCAATGTTGACTCCGATGATGGATTTTCTGTGAATGGAAGCTTTGTCTCCTACGACGGCTGAAACCCGGGGTTCGTGTTGTCGCATCAGCGAATGTCGTAGTGCAACCAGCGGCAATCAATTCCGCCGTTGCTCACAGGAATCCGTCGCGATGCTTTGAGCCGCAGTGCACCCGTGAGCTTCGGATTGCCACTCAACAGCCAAAGCTGCCAGCCGGAAGCTTCTCGGCGTACAAATTGCCCCAGAGCGCTGTAGAGCGCATCGAGCTCCTGTTCGTCACCAATGCGTTGGCCATAGGGCGGATTGCACACCAGAACTCCCGGACCATCGGGCAGTGTTTCGTCTTCAAATGGGCTGGTGTTGATGCGAATGATTCCGCTCAGGCCTGCGGCCTCCACGTTGGCGCGGGCCTGATCAGCGATGACGGGATCCGCTTCGATTCCAAGCAGGAGGGGAAGAGTGAGGTCTCGCCGCCTGCGTTGCCTGGCTCGATCGACTTCTTTCTCCCAGAGTTCGGGCTGGAAATCCGCCCAGCCCTCGAGGGCAAAACGCCGCTCCAATCCCGGTGCTTGCTGCAGCGCTGCCAGTGCCGCTTCAATCAAGAGCACTCCCGATCCGCAGCAGGGATCCACCAAGGGGCTGATTCCATCCCAGCCCGTCAGTCGGATCAGGCCGGCGGCCAGATTTTCTTTCAAGGGTGCTGCCCCCATGGCTGCCCTATAGCCGCGGCGGTGCAGGCTCCCGCCACTGCCGTCGAGGCTGAGTTCGGCCACTCCGCGGCCAAGGTGGAGATGTAGGGAGAGGTCGGGGTCGTCGAGATCAATAGAGGAGCGTTCTCCCCAGAGATCCCGTTGCGCATCCACAAGAGCGTTTTTGACCTGCAAGGCCGTGAAGTGGCTGTGGTTCAGCCCCGGTGCCGTTCCGGTCACATCTACCCGGAAGGTCATGGAGGGATGCAGCCAGCGTTCCCAGTCGAGGGCCTGGCGAATGCCGTCATAGAGGTCGTCCCGGCCTTGGCAAGGGAAGCTCGCCACCTGACGCAGCACGCGGAAGGGCAGCCGAGCCTGTAGGTGCATCCTGTACAGACAGGCCATGTCTGCTTCGAAGCTGACGGCACGCCTGCCGGGCTTCACGGAATGGGCCCCGAGGTCGGTCAGTTCTTCGCTGCCGGCAGCCTCAAGGCCCTGGGGAAGAACTGCAACAGCAGATAGCCGGTTTGTTCGACCCAAGGGCGTTGTGCTCCAGGCCACCACTCCTGTCAGAATGACAGGGTCCGGCTTTGTCGGACTAGGTGATCCACACCAGTGTTTCGGACAGCGGTTCGATTCCGCTCAGCTCCATTCCCCCTTTCGGGGCTGCAATGGTTTCGACGGGGCATAAGGAGGGTGACTGAAGCCTGCTCGGTGAGAGCAAACCCGTAACTGCGAACAACATCGTTCGTTTCTCCCGTCAAGCAGCCCCTGTTGCTGCCTGACCCTTAGGGGAGATGGGGTGAAGTCAGCCTTATCACCCAAATGACTCATGGGGGCTGGAAGGCCCTCTTTAACTTGTCTGGGACTGGAGTCTCGTTTGCGAGCGGGTCACTTCACGAGCTTGTGACCAAGGGTGTGACCCCGCGATCCCCGTTTTCGGCCTAAGTGACTCCTCTGGGGTCACAAATCCCCGCTGATGAAGTCTGGGGAGCCATAGAGAAGCTGGCAAAGCCAGTCGTCCGGGTTGGGGTTATTGCCACGGCAACTCACGGCAATAGGGCAACGGGCACGCGTCTGTGAGGTGAATCGGAGCAGGCTTGCTGTGATTTCAGCAGGCCCGCTTCTCTTTTTGGAACAATAGTTCTGGGAGGACCGATTGATTTATTTACTTAGTCCCACTCAACACCCAGCTTCCATCCAATTGGGTTGACTTGCTCAAGGCTTGACTTGTAATGGTCTTCTTTAACGAAAACGATGTCAATTTGAACTAACAGGCTGTCTAAAATATGAATTTCTTCTATGCCGATTGGTACCATTCGCTGGCTTTTCATGAAATTAATATATTCGGCCATTGATGGCGCTCCTTTGTTGTATTTGACAATTGGAACTTCTGACATTAATGCGATGCAATTTTTTAGGCACTCTTGGCCGCCTTCAAGGATGTCAAGCTCAGAGCCTTGAGTATCTATTTTGATGAAGTCTGGCATTCTTATGCCAAATGCTTTTGAATACTTATCAAGTTCGTGGGTTTCTAGGCTGATTTTTTGCTGATTATCTTTGTATAATTCAGAGTTTTCTTGGTAAAAGCTGTTGCCCGCACCGCTAAAGTGAGGACTGATAAAAAAATCTTTTTTGTTTGCTTGATTGCTAAGAGCAACATTATGCCAGTGCCCTCTGGCTCTTGGCGCTGGGGTGCCAGGCATTGCTTCGAACATGTGAAACTCAATTCCCGGGAGTTTGGCAGCATATTTTTCTGTCCAATCGCCTTTGTTTGCGCCGATGTCATAGATTACGTGTATTAGGTTTTGTTTTATAAGTTGGAAAAGTGTTTTGTCTAGCAAGCCGGTCGAATTTACTTTCGCCATTGTGAGCCTTCTTTTTTGTATTCCAAGTTAGCTTGCCTTCGAGTGGAAATCGCTATTGTATTCGATTATCTCCTTAGAGGATGTGTCGATGTTAATGTTAATTTGAGCAGGATTGTTGTTACGAACGCCTGGGTCAGTAGGCAAGAGAAGCAGCAACGCCACGAATGGTCGATGAAGCAGATCGATAAGGGTGTCGGATTCTCTGAGCTTGCGTCCCTTGTGGCCGATACATGGGGGTGCTCACGTCGACAAGCCCATCGTGTCGTGTCCGATGCCCACAAGGAGTGGATGGATGCGGCCTTCGCCGACGACCCCTTAGGAGAGATGGGGTGAAGTCGGCCTTATCACCCAAATGACTCATGGGGGCTGGAAGGCCCCCTCAAATATTTCAGGGCAAGGGATCTCAGGGATTCAGATAGTTGACAGAATCCCGCCCGTTGACAAGGCGTTGACAACGATTTGGGAATTCAGTCTGCGTTGACAACGCCTTGACCTCCAGGTGATCCAGCACCATCGCTCCCAACGCCTCACGCAAGCGGCGCAACGTCTAAAACAACATTGCCCCCTCGGCCATGGGTCACACCATCGAGGTGCATCTCAAGAGCTATGCCCGCTTCAAACCCAACGCGACGGCTGACCTCGTAGCCGCAGTCAACGCCTAGTTGACTCAGCCAGACTCCACCCCATGCCGAATAAGGACCGCGCTATAGATGCATCCACTCGACCTATTCGACTGCTTTCGTCGCTGGTTCAGCTGGGTGCTGCCATGTCGCCAGCCCTGGGATCGCAATCCTGAGCAAGTGGCCCCGGATCGCTCTAACGATTGGCTTCTTGAGCCCGCGAGCCTGGAAGAGGCCCGTTTGTTATTTCCTCAATTGGATGAGGATCGGGCTTTAGTTCGCTACCAGCAACTCCGCCTGGAAATGCGGGAGCGTGACGGCCGCGGTTTTTGATCGCCAAGCCAACTTGCTTCCGCCTTGAGTTTTCCCCGCTCGCCAGACTCCACCCCATGGCGAACAAGGACCGTGCCACCAATCCCGCGCTGGAGCAATTGGGCAGTTGCCGCTGACCAAGCTTTATTGGCAAAAGTGGGTTCTGTGCTTAAAACACTAGGGTGACCAAAACAAAGTAGATGAAATCGAAAATTAAAAAGGGCCTTATTGCGTCTGCTGCTTGTATTGCTACTTCCATTGGAGTTTCATTGGCAATGAGTCCCAATGCTCCTGTTTTTGCAGGCAGTGCGCCTTCGAATTGCTCCGATATCAAGCCTGCCTTTAAAAAGGAAAGCTCAACAATAGCCGTTGTTAATACAGACAACTATGCGTTTGCTGAAACGGAAATAATCCTTGGTGATTATGTTGAAAAAATTGCTAAAGCAACATGTTCAGGTGGCATGGGTATTTTCATGCATCTCCGCAAGGCAATGGATCCAAAAGATAAAACCATATTAAGAGCGAATTTCGATACGTTGTATTCAATGGCTGTCCTTGACTTGACAAGTCCAGTAACGATTACCTTGCCAGCCTCCGACCGGTTGCAAATCCTGGAAGTCATTAGCTCAGATTCCTGGATTCCATTGGAATCGAGCAAGCCTGGAGACTATGAAATCACCAAAGAAATGGTTGGAAGCCGCTTCGCATATGTCATTATTCGCACCCAGGTAAATATGCAGGATCCCGCTGACATCAAGCGGGTTGGTGCAATTGAAAATAAAATAAATATCAGCCAAGAGAGTCGCGGCGAATTCGTACAAACTAAAAACTGGGATAGAGACCAAATGCTTAAAATGAGGTCAGACTATCAAAAGGAAAAAGAGGAAAAAGGTATTAATCCCGAGGATTTGTTTGGTAAGAAAGGCGAGATCAGTTCTGAAATGAGAAATATGGGGGTAGCCTTCGGGTGGGGAGCACTTACTAAAAAAGGAGCTGTCTATCCGTCTATCTCTATCCCTGAATCAGGTGAGGACTTGACGCTCACTTTGAAAGATGTGCCTATGGCTGATAATGCTTTTTGGTCGGTAACTGTTTACGATAAAGATGGATTCGCTCAAGGAGATAATTACAATATTAATAGCTCCTTCGCAAAGAAGGGCGACAACGGAAGCTATGTGCTCAATTTCGGAAAAGATCCAACAAAAGAAAATTTTCTAGAAATTTACCCTGGTTCAAACGCCACACTTCGAATCTACTCTCCCCAAGAGGCTTACTTTGACGGGAGCTGGAAAGTTCCTGAAATACAGTCTACTATTGGTGTTAATTAAAAAATTGATACTTCGGCACAATGCCATCGAGGCGTTGGACAACATGCTCAAAACAGGCTGGCGGCGGTGCAGGCCGCCAGTGCGTTGATTGAAGTCATCGCGTGTCGACCGAAACAAACCGCGGCATCATTCGCGGAATCGAACCTGTCCGATGCTCCGCCGTCTTTCTATCGGGCTTGTGGCTTCTGCCATAGCTCTTGCACCGTTGCCCATAAGGGCTCAGGACGGCACCGCAGAAGACCTTGGCGATGTGATGAGCATCAGCCTCAAGGATGTGGTCAAACCCACCTTTGGCTTCCAGAGCGCACTGCAAGGTGCAGGAACACCGAACCAAGCAGGCGTCGGCGGCTTCCTTCCTCTCTCTGTTGGCGACAACAGCGTTTGGTTTCTTGATGCCCTCGTCAATGCCCACTTCGGCGACCGAGATGGCTACAGCAGCATCATCAACACCGAGTCGCGGGTGGCTTCTCCACCTCCACACGCCTTGGCTACCGCTGGCTGAATGGCGCCCGCAGCTGGATGTATGGGCTGAATGCTGGTTACGACAGTCGTTCACTGAAATCTGGCAATGCCGATACAGGCGTGAACGTCACCAACAAGAAAACCGTCGGCTTCCAGCAGATTGCACTGAATGCAGAAGCAGTCTCAAACAGCTGGACCTTGAACGGCTATGGACTGATCCCTGTGGGTGATGTCGAGCAGAAGCTCAATAGCGATTACCAAGGCGGTGCACTGAATACCTATGGGTTGGATGCTGGTTATTTCATCACTCCAGTGTTGAAAGCATCAGTTGGTTATTACTACCAACACCGCGATCAAGAAGAAGTTGATGGTTCTGGTGTGCGTGGACGCTTGGCTTATAAAATGACCAGTGGAGTCACAGCAGGATTAAATATCTCCTACGACGAAGCATTCGATACAAGAGTTTCAGCTGATATTAAAGTTCGCTTTGGTGGTGCAGCTACAACAGCGAAACGGAAAGAAGTTCAACAACTGCCTGTGATCAATGCCTTAACATCAACACCAAGCAACAGAGATGTGAGGGTGCATGATTGCTTTACCTTTAAAAATATTTTTGGGTGCTGACTACAAGCCGAGGAAGAATATTTATCTTCCCTTCCTTTCTTCACCCTCCAACTTTGACTTTTGATTGACCCTAACCCCCAAAGTCCTTGCAATTGCAGGGGCTTTTTATTTCTTCAACTAACACCATAAACACTTAAATCAGCCTTTGATACCTGGCACTCATTAATACTTAGCCCCGCCACGAGCGGGGTTTTTTATTGCTTGCTGAATAGCAGCAAAGCTGAAACTGCCTACTGCAGCGGGCATCAGCAGCTCAAGCAGTGCACCCTTAGTTCAACTCATAAACCCCCGATGCTCCGTCATCTCTCCCTGGGGCTGTTGGCTTCTGCCATAGCTCTCGCTCCGTTGCCCACAAACGCTCAGGACGGGAGTGCAGAAGACCTTGGCGTGATGAGCATCAGCCTCAAGGATGTGGTCAAGCCGACCATTGGCTTCCAAGGCGCACTGCAGGGTGCAGGCATTCCGAATCAGGCAGGCATTGGAGGGTTCCTTCCAATTGCTGTTGGCGAGAACAGCGTCTTCTTTGCTGATGTACTGGCGAACGTCAACTTTGCTGATTACGGCAATGACAGCAGCATCATCAATACAAAGGTGGCTGGCACCACCATCAGCACCTCATCAAGGCTTGGCTATCGCTGGCTGAACAGCGACCGCAGTTGGATGTTTGGTTTGAATGGTGGTTATGACAGCCGTTCATTGAAATCAGGTGATGCCGACACCGGCGTGAACGTCACCAACAAGAAGACCGTCGGCTTCCAGCAGATCGCATTGAATGCGGAAGCGGTCTCAAACAGCTGGACCTTGAACGGCTATGGACTGATCCCCGTTGGTGATGTCGAGCAAAAGCTCAATAGTGTTTACCAAGGCGGTGCATTGAACACCTATGGATTGGATGCTGGATATTTCATCACTCCAGTGTTGAAAGCATCAATTGGTTATTACTACCAACATCGTGATCAAGAAGAAGTTGATGGCTCTGGTGTGCGTGGACGCTTGGCCTATCAGATCAGCAATGGTTTAACTGCTGGTGTGAATGTCTCCTATGATGAGGCATTTGACACCAGAGTTTCAACAGACCTAAAGGTACGCTTTGGTGGGGCTAACACAACAGCAAAGCGCAAAGAAGTTCAACAACTGCCTGTGATTAATGCCCTGACATCAACTCCAAGCAACAGGGATGTGAGGGTACACGATGGAAAGTGCCACAAAGACAAAGCGCCAGGATGTTGAGCAGGGGAGGGTGTAGGGAACATGTTGGGTGAACTTAATCTCAATGCCCCTGCCACCACAGGGGCTTGTCATTTCTTTAATCACTACCTAATCACGCCTAAATGCCATCCCATGCCTGGCACTAAATAAACATCACCCCGTCGCAAGGCGGGGTTTATTAATGTCGGGAAGTAAGGGGCCCAATTTCTGCGCCCCAAGCACGTTCAACGGTGAGGGAGAGGGAGGCAGCCGTAAGCCTCCCCTCCGCTGCGGCAAGAAAGCCCCCTGGTGGTGTCAGTCCCAGGGGTGCAGCTCTTCTCTCGCCGACCTCAAGCTGATGCACTTGTGTGACCAGATGGTGATCAGCACGCTTGGGGTTGATGACCAAGTGCAACTCGCTGATTAACACGTCTCAGTATCAAGTAATGCGTCAACGCTTCGAACACCAGGGTTAAGACATAGGTGCTCTGTTTGATTGCAAGTCCGGAGCGGCGAGGCCAACTCTATGAGGGTAGTGGCTTCGCTTGCCAAGAAATGAGCCCCCCGCAGCTCTATGAAGAGGGATCGTGTTGACTAACGATCCGACATTGGCGACTGAAATGAGTTTTGGGTTGTTGGGTCATGAGGCCCTTACAGATGTTCGGCTTACTAAGCATCACTAACCCGATTCAAGCCCCTAGCCCACCGGTGCGGTGATTAGCGACTAACCACCTTCTGAATAGAACAGTGTTCATTCGCCATCTGGCGTAAGACCGCAGCAACTCCATGCATGTTGCGGAATGCTTGGTAGATAGCCAATTGGTTGTTTAGGTCTTGGCAGCTCTTGCTTTTGAAATCCATGTGATCAGTTCAGAGAACTGACTTAACGCTGGCCTTGGCTTGCCGGAATTGAAGTGTGATCTGGCACCAATTAACGACGCCTGATCACGCCACCCAATCAATCGACCCCCATCCACCTTCGAGGAACTCACGGCAGTCCCACCTCATCGGTGATGGTGGTGGTCGCTTGGCGTCGTCCCGCCCAGCGGCACTTTCAGTTTCCGAAGGAGCGATAGGGATACCGCTCCTTTTTTTGTGCCTCTTGATACAGAAAGCGGTAATTCCGCTCATGACCCGCTGCTCTGATCCGCCTTAGAACTGTGATGAGGTCAGAGACCGATGAGCAGTAACCAGGTCTCAATGACCTTCAGGGGGGCGCGACGCCCCCCCTTCTCAATGGGCGCTTCTACGGATGGCGGCATAGGCGTGGATAGAGAGTATTAGGTCAACCCTCCGTAAGGGGGTCCAATGCGTCGAACTGAGAGGGGGTGGGACCCCTCTTTTTTTTGGCAGTATGTAAAGGGCACCCACGGCACCCCTGACCGCCTGAAGAGGGTGGTGCCGCTGGAGAGAGTCCAGCGTTTTCGACGCGTTCGACCCCTCGTTGCTGGCGGCACTCCCTGCCGCCCTTTTTTATTGCCTACCCAGTTGGGGGATAAAGCCCGCTGAATAAATCACTCAGTTGGGGGAGTTGATTCCCAGCTGGAACGGAGATGGTGAAGAGGTCCAGGAGGGATGACCTCCACAACACCAAAACTCAAATGAAACTCTTCACCGCAATCGCTACTGCTGCTGTAATCGGCGCTTCATTTATCGCAGTTGCACCACAAGCAAAGGCTGATATGTACCACACCAATCGCATCGGGAACTCCACATACACCTACGGCAGCAACGGCTCAAGCTTCAATACCAACAGCATTGGTGGCACCACCTTTTACAACGGTACTACCAGCGGTGGAAGCAGCTACAGCGGTTCATGCACGACCATTGGTAGCAGCACCTTCTGCAATTGATAAACAAGCAATGCCCGTCTAAATGGCGGGCAATTTTTCACAACAAGGTGAGAGCCTTACACATCACAAGAATCAAATGAAACTCTTTACCGCAATCGCAACCGCTGCCGTTATCGGCGCGTCTTCAATCACTACTGCGCCTGCCGAGGCCGCTGGATGTTACGCAAGCACTGCTACAAGAGAGATGGAAACCTTGATGGCTGGAGGAGCAACATTAAAACAAGCATGGAACTACTCACTAAAAAATGGACAGGTCGACGGTTCTGATATTTGCTGGATAAAGATCAAGGGATATGTTCGCCAATACAAGCTTATCAAACCCTATCTATATAATGCAATTTTCAGTTAATTGAAGCTATAAATATCTGATTTAGCAAAACATTTGTCGGGAAGCCTGATGCCGATTGGCTGAAAGCAATACAAAACCCTTCGGGGAAAAGCAGGGGGCGTTGTGATTGTCGCTATCTATCTCCCGACACAACCTCACACTTGCCACCCCGTCGCAAGGCGGGGTTTTTTATTAGTTATCGCTCAGAAGCAAAGCTGAAACTGGTCATTTCAGTGGGCGGCATTAGCCCTGACACGCCACCATTCGATTAGTCCACTCTCCCTTTGATGCTGCGTCGTTTTTCTGCAGGGTTGCTTGCCACTGCTGCTTTTGTTGCACCACTGCCTGCCACTGCACAAGAGGGCTCAGCAGAAGACCTTGGTGTGATGAGCATCACCCTGGCTGATGTGGTCAAACCCACCATTGGTTTTCAAGGCGCACTGCAAGGTGCTGGCACACCGAACCAAGCAGGCATCGGTGGTTTCCTCCCACTGTCTGTTGGCGAGAACAGTGTTTGGTTCCTTGATGCCCTGGTCAACGCCAACTTCGCTGATCGCGACGGCGAGAGCAGCATCATTAACACCGATGTGGATGGTGGGTTCTCCACGTCAACGCGCCTGGGTTATCGCTGGCTGAACAGCGACCGCAGTTGGATGTTTGGTTTGAATGGTGGTTATGACAGCCGTTCATTGAAATCAGGTGATGCCGACACCGGCGTGAACGTCACCAACAAGAAGACCGTCGGCTTCCAGCAGATCGCATTGAATGCGGAAGCGGTCTCAAACAGCTGGACCTTGAACGGCTATGGACTGATCCCCGTTGGTGATGTCGAGCAAAAGCTCAATAGTGTTTACCAAGGCGGTGCATTGAACACCTATGGATTGGATGCTGGATATTTCATCACTCCAGTGTTGAAAGCATCAATTGGTTATTACTACCAACATCGTGATCAAGAAGAAGTTGATGGCTCTGGTGTGCGTGGACGCTTGGCCTATCAGATCAGCAATGGTTTAACGGCTGGTGTGAATGTCTCCTACGACGAAGCATTCGACACCAGAGTTTCAGCTGATATTAAAGTTCGCTTTGGTGGTGCAAGTACAACAGCGCAGCGCAAAGCAGTTCAACAACTACCTGTAATCAATTCCTTAACATCAACACCAAGCAACCGGGATGTGAGGGTACACGATTGGTGTTATGGAGTAATATTTAATCAGGTAGTGGGTAATACGTGCCAACCATGGAAAAATGATTGATGCAACTTATCACTCAACGCCCCTGCGACCACAGGGGCTTTTTATTTCTTTGTTCACTGCCTAATCACGCCTAAGTGCAATCCAATGCCTGGCACAAAATAAACACCACCCCGTCAGCAATGGCGGGTTTTTTATTGCGTGACTAGAGCGGGGAACACTCAAGGCAGTCACGTTTGACCGATGCCTCAAGACACCCGTATTGCTCTGTTCCTGATGAGGGAGCTAGTGGCAGCCCTACCGCCAATGACCCTGATGTCTTCCAAGGCTTGCTGTCTGGAGGGGTGCAGGACCTAGGTGAGCCAGTGGTGGAGGAGTTGCTTCTGGACTGGCTTTATTCGTTCCTGACCGTGGAAGAGCAGGACAGGCTTTTGGGTTGGCACCTGGGGGTGAGGCTGTAACTAAATGGGGGATAAAGCCCGCCGAATAAATCACTAGATCAGGGGAGGTGATTCCCAGCCAGAACGGAGATGGTGTGTTTACAGAGCGAGAGCCTCGCAACACGCATGAATCAAATGAAACCATCCAAAGCAATCGCATGTATCACCTCTATAAGCTTGCTGGCTATTTTTTCTCCAGCCCAAGCTCAGAAACTTGAGAGTGGAACTGCAGGTGCAACGACAACCCCACAATATGCAAAGAAAGTTGCTCAAACGTACTGTGACTTCCTGAAGGCGGGAGTATCTCAAGCCTCAGCAATTCGGCAAGCAGAAAGCGAGGTAGCCACTTCGTCAGCAAAACCGCAACCCTTTAACCAGTACATATACAATCAAACACTTAACAAAGCCATTAATGAAAAAGGCTTTTGCCCTGGAATCGAAGGAATTGAGGAGATTAAGATCGAGCAACTTAGTTGCAGCCTTTCTCCACGAGACTTAGAGACTCTATCTCGCAGTAAACATATAAAAAGGCAAGTCGGAGATTGCTTCCTATCTATCACGGCCCACTAGTTCTACATGTTGTCGAAAAGCCTGATGCCTCGTGGCTGAAAGCAATACAAAACCCTTCGGGGAAAAGCAGGGGGCGTTGTGATTGTCGCTATCCATCTCCCGACAAAACCTCACACAGTTCACCCCGTCAGCAATGGCGGTGTTTCTCATTGGCGACTAGCTGCCTTCCAGCAGCCGTGTCAGCTGCACCTGGAGTTTGAGAGCACCAACGGCATTTGAGTGTTGCTTGGAATCGATGCTGGCCTGAATGATCGTGTCCAGCAGTGCCAAACGGCTACTCAGGAAGTCAGAACGTTCGGCTGATTTGTCAGCCTTGATGATTTCTCGGGTTTTGGCTTCAGACCGCCCAGTCTGCAAATCAGTGCCTTCCCACCTGGCAGAAGCAAGTTGTCTGGGCTCCTGATGCGGGCTAAGCCTTGTGTTGCAAGACGATGACGTAAGCACTTTTGCTCCCTGGACGTGGGGTGTTGAGCGACTAGGTTTCGTCGGTCCTCAGATCTGTAGGCGCCCCCTCGATCGCATAAGGCCTTGTGTCTGCCGCCGTCGGGAACGCCAATCGATGACTGACCGCACCCTCAGTATTTCAGGCGCAATGCGCGAAGCGCAGCTGCAGCGCCTGGAAGCCTCTCTGGCCTCCAAGGCGGCCGCCAAGCCTCAGGCGAAGACAGAGGCACCCAAGGACAAGGACGTGAACGCACGCGACTGATCGCAACAGTTCGAACGCATCGCTTGATCAGAACGGCATATTGAGGGTCATCCGGTGCTTGCCGGTGTCCTCAATAGATGTGCTTTGGAGACACTGCTCTCGATCGTGTTGGGTGTCGCACTGGCGTGGGGGATCACGCGGGTGATCATTCGTTTTAGTGACCGCGCACGTCGTCGGAAGCGTTCTACCGAGGATTGAAGCTGCTCATCAGGGTCCGCAGCAAAAAGGGCGCATGATGTGGGGGAGCCAGATGAGCCTTGTGACGACCAAGACGAAATCCGTGTTCAGCTGGAAGTATGCGGGGATCCTGGTGGGGATGAAGCTGGGGATCGCTGCAGTTGTCCTGGGGCTATCCCGTGTGGGTCTTGTCCCCGAGTGGTTTCCGCATTGGGGCTAGTTACAAACAACCCCGGTTGGTATCGAATTTCGCTGAATCGTCTGGCTTCACTGGCTTATTTGTGTTGCGTCCCGGACTCATGTACCTAGCTCGGGACGCGGACCCATGTCAGCGGCAACTGTTGGGTCCGCCTGTCTAGCGCGATTGGCTGCTCTCAGGCAGTCCGCTCCCGTCTGAGTAACAAGTCAGTGATCGAGTCGTCCTATGGGGGCAAAAGTGAGTCCTGACCATCCTTTCTCGAACTAAAGTGAACTCATGACGTCATGCATTGATGAATGATTAGACATCTCTTGTTGCTACAGTTCAATCAAAGTGCAGGCCAAAATCGAATCGATGCAATGTTCAATCAGTTTGTTGATCTAAAGTCAACAATTGATGGAATCGAGTCAATCGAGTATGGAGCCAATCAAAATCCTGAAAAATTGAACAAGAATTTCACGCACGCCGTTGTGGTGACATTTTCTGATTTGTTGGCTCGTGATCGTTATTTGGTTCATCCAGACCATAAAAAGTTAGAGGCTGTTTTGTTGGCCCTTTTGGCTGATTTGATAGTTTTTGATCTCGAATCTTGATGAGAGGAATGTTGGCATCTTTTCTGATTGGGATAGGGCCTGCGAAGCTGTTCAAAAATCAATGCTTACGCTTGATGGTGCAGCAGTGTGTGGTGGGGCTAGCTCATTTCTGAAAGCTTGGTTTATTGGGGTAGTAGCTCAGGCAACGTGGTTCGCACCCTGAAAGACCAATGGTTCGCTTTGGCAGTTGGCTCCACCGCTTTAGCCGCATTGTTTTGGCTTGAGCTGATCGCTTCGTAGCAAAGATTCCGTCAAAGATGCACAGAGGTCACACCTCAGGCCGTCACGTCTGAACCCTGACCCTTGATGCCCGCAGTGCACTGTTCCTGTGGCAGCTGGTTTTTAGAGCTGTCTTCTCGTGCCATCCCCCCAATTCAGTCAATGGAGTCCTGGTCACCCAACAGGTCGCTTCCCTTAATCAGGACGTAATCAGGCCTTGAATTGCAATCCGTAGAACAGCTTCGCTGAGTTCAAAAAGCGGCTTTGCAAGATCTTCTCGTGAAATCTCCCTTTTGGTCATGGCTGTTTGCAGCGGGGGTCGTATGGGGGCCAGGTTGCGTGGCACTCCACCTACAGCAGAACGGCATGATGCCGATGCCGACCGATCAAGGTTTGTCTGTGCAGCGATCCGCCGATTGATGTCTCCAGACTCTTTGTCTGGCCACGCAAGGACGATGGCATCAATACCCTGCTGCAGAAACCGGGGGGTGACGTTTGGCGGGCGGCGCTGTTCACCACCCTTGTTGTGACGTGATTTGACTTGCAGACAAGATTTCGAATGTGTGGGAATCTTCGTCGTCTTCAACCATATCGATGACTTTTTTGATGCACTGGTCGTTCAAGACCGGCTACCACGAAATTGCTGCCAAGAAGTTCCTGGCGACGGGCGCGCCCTTTCCCGAATGCAAGTCATGGAAGCGTTTTCATGCGCCTGGCTCCGTAGAGGGTTGGATTCTCGTGGAGTCTGACAATGCCGATGCTTGTTATGAGCACGCTGCGGAGTGGGCAGAGTGCCTCGATTGGGACGTCACCCCCGTGCTGGCAGACGAGCAAGCAGGCCCGCTGATCGCCAAGGCTTACAGCTGATCATCGGCGTGGAAGGCTGCCCCTCGCGAATGCGGGGGGTGTTTCCGACACAGCTAAATAGGCATAAAAAACCGGCCCCCTCGGACCGGTCGACGCATTCAACGAACACTGAGGCTTGGCCTGAGTCCATTCCATTGGCTCCTCAGTTGTGGCTCAAGTGTTCAGTTGGATCCATGACATGACCTGCATGGCGCATTGACGGAAAGCTAAATGCAAGTTGAGAGCCAATGCTCAATCAATTGCCTTCAATGTCTGCCGCTGGGGCAATGCCGACATCGTCGATACAGGCTTGCTTGTCCACCTGACACAACAGCTGCATCAAGTTCTGGCGATCGAGGGCTGACAGTTCGCCGTTGATCTCCCACTTCAGGCAAGTTCTGCGCTGGCAGCTGCCAGTGTGACCCTTAAGTACCTCGAACATTGCAGCCTCCTCTGGGCTGATGATTCGATTCTTACGACGAATTGATGGTGGTGTTCCAGAGCATCAATACCCACTCTCATCCTGTTGTGGTGTTGATCGCCACTAATTCAATGAGGTGTGAGAGAGGCGGTAGGTCGTGACACCACCCACCAAATCAAGCAACCACGCCCGAAGAGGTCTCCCTCCCACCTCAGAACCATAGTTCTGCATTGCACTTCAGGCCCCTCTTCGGTGGTGATGTGACCGGAAGCGGGCTTGAGCGCAGGCCTAGGTTCAGTCCGCGTCTGATGCGTCTCGCTTGCTGGCTCCTCGCCTGCTGCTCTCCATTGCGTTGCTGGTTGCCTGGGGCGTTCCTGCCCATTCGGTTTCACTTTCAGCTCGGACGGATCGTTTGATCGATCGGCTTCAGCCGCTTGGTGTTGTCATTGATCGCCTTGATCGTTGTGGCCCCGGAGCCGAACGAGCTGCTTACAACATGGGCGTAAACCGACTGTGTTTGTCGCAGGGGCTGCGCGATGAGCCATGGCTTCAGTTGGATGTTCTCGCCCATGAGGCCATCCATGTGGTTCAGGACTGTCTGGCTGGTTTGGACACGCCGTCCTCGTCCACCATCAGCTTGATGTTGCAGTCGCAGGGTGGTTTGAGCCGTGTTCAGGTCGACAAGTTTTTTGCCCACCATCTCGACTCGTCCACGGCCGACCATGTGCTGCGGGTGACTCAGTCGCTGGGGCCGCTGCAGCGCCGCCGTGAAGTCGAGGCCTATGCCCTTCAAGGCCACACCGGCATGGTCGAATCCTTGTTGGCCAGGCATTGCTGAAGCCTGTCAATGGCTGACACTTCGGCCTGCAATGTTGACCTGATCACCCTGGCTAATCTTGTTTCATTCGTCGGGTCAATCGGGTGAAGCAACAATGGATGGCGATGCTTTTACTGGCTCCGATGCTGTTGCTGGAGGTGCCGTCGCTCGCGCAATCGTTGTTTGATCGACCCCCAACGCGGGTCATGATTCATAACCCTGAAGCCACAGAAGGATTGCGCAATCGCACCACAATCACTGTTGTGGTTCCTGAGGATGCAGGCAATACTTTGAGATCGATTGTTTTACGTCAGTTGCCCAACATTGATCAGTGGGACTGGGGTCAATCAGAACCTCGGGTTTATTTTGGCGACTACTCACTTCGCGGTAAAGGAGCAACTGGTTTGGCCTCTGCTGTTGTCTCAGATTCCGAAGGGGTTTTGAATATCCAACTCACTCCGGCGGTTCAGCCGGGGCAGACTGTGAATGTTGTGTTCCGTGGTTTTAACCCCGACTCCAGTATTTATCAATGGTCCACGGAACTCTTGGCAGATGGTGAGGATCCCGTCCGTTATGTAGGTCCCACCTTGCGTTCGAATGTTTACGAGCAGGACCCATTTCGCTAGTTGGTACCGCCTAAAGCATGTTGGGGTAAGCGTTGAAAAGACCCCAGATCACAAGTGCGGTGATCGAGGCAAAGATCACGGCGGTCCATGCCGCCAGATCGGCGCTGTTGCTGGATCCCTGCAGAATCTGAAGAAGGCGTGCCATCAGGACGAATTCAAGCCCTTCGGTTCTGGCTCAGGTGGTTGACAAATTCCAGCCTTGTTTGCGACTCCTCATACGCCCAAGAGTTCACTCAGGTTCAAATCGTTGCGCCTCAGTAGCGCGAATGTTGTTCCTGCGTTACCGCGGCAGATCCGCAGCTTTTCATCCAGCACGGTGATGTCGAGCCAGGCTGGAGTGCTCTGCTGAACCTGTCGCATCAGGCTCAACTGTTGCCGGTTCGGCAGACATGGCCCCATCAAGCCTCCCCGGCAAAAGCGCACCTCGACCCTCTTGTTGTCGGCGATTTGCAGCTCGGCTTGCAGATTGATGCCCCCTAATGCTCCGAAGGGGGCGCGAAGCCGCAGCAGATTGCAGCCGCGCCCCTGTTCTGGATCTAGCGCCTGCAGGTTCTCCAGTCCGGCGGTCTGTTTCAGCCATGGTTGTTTGGAACTGCTCCAGCGCAGTTCCCAGACCCCACGCAGCAAGCTTGCTGAGGTTGTGAGGTCGGCGGGATCCTCCTGTTCCACAAGGTTGATCAGCCTCTGCAGGCTTGGATCGCTGGGTTTCTCCTGCAGCAGATGCACCAGTTGGTCGCGGTGATGCCCCACGGAATGGCTTGAACTGCTCCAGCCGTTCTAGTGGTATTCGCCGGGGTGCTGAATCTTGGTGACGCTGACGCCC
The DNA here is from genome assembly GCF_020514285.1 of Synechococcus sp. PH41509. Classification (NCBI taxonomy): domain Bacteria; kingdom Bacillati; phylum Cyanobacteriota; class Cyanophyceae; order Synechococcales; family Synechococcaceae; genus Synechococcus; species Synechococcus sp. PH41509. The sequence goes on from NZ_VTLD01000003.1 coordinate 84,700, forward strand.
GACGCGCTCTTGCCGGAGAACCGCAGCAGTTCATCGCCAGAGACTTCATAGCCCAGCTGTTGGGCGATCAGGGCGGCAGCATCGGCACTGACGGCCTGGATCACCTGCTGCTTCAAGGCTGGATCTCGTGCGATGTGAGCAAAAAATTGCCGGAGTTGGTCCGTACTCATGCGGCTGGGTCTGTCGAGCTGATTCTGACCGGTCTGGTCTTGACGCTGGTCTGTTGACTGGTGCGGAGACGAGTTTTGATGGGATGACTCAACTGGCGGTGTCAGGTGCCTCTGGCAAAACCGGATGGCGGGTTGTCGACGAGGCGCTCAAGCGTGGTCAATCGGTCAGAGCCATCGTTCGGCCCGCTTCCGTGCTGCCCCCTGCCCTGGCCCAAGCCGAGCAGGAGGGACGCCTTGATGTGCGTCGGCTTGAGCTGGATACGGCGGAAGCATTGCTCCATGCGCTGCGGGGCTGTTCGGCGTTGGTGATCGCCACCGGTGCTCGCCCTTCGATCAATTTGGCGGGCCCCTTGCAGGTGGATGCCTGGGGGGTGCAGGCGCAGCTGCAGGCCTGCAGCTTCCTGGGTCTGCGGCGTGTTGTGCTGGTGAGTTCCCTTTGTGCCGGCCGTTGGCTGCATCCCCTCAACCTGTTTGGCTTGATCTTGATTTGGAAGCGGGTTGGTGAGCGCTGCCTGGAACGGAGCGGTCTGGCTTGGACCGTGATCCGGCCTGGAGGTCTCAGCGAAGACGACAGCCGCAGCACCACGGAGGGGGTGCTGCTGACGGAGGCGGATCAACAGCAGAGCAACAGCATTCCTCGGCGCCTCGTGGCCCAGGTGTGCCTGGATGCTCTGGAGCAGCCACGTGCCTGTGGTCGCATCCTCGAAATCACCAGCTCGCCTGCCCAGCCTCAGCAGCAACTGGGCCAGTTGTTGGATGAGCTCTGTTGATCCGAGGATTGATTCATTGGATTGCTCTAGACCCACTCCCATGTGTTCGTGGGTCGGCCTGTGCTTGCCAAGAAGCGTTCGCTGTCAGGGCGAATGATGTCAATCGCTTCCTGTTTGAGGCCTTCGCTCCAGGTCGGTGCTGATATCTCTTGTCGCCCCTTGGACCCCGCCAGATTCATGCGTGGCAGTTTGCCCTCCTCCAGCAGCCTGGAGCAATCCGGGGTTGCGCCAATGAAGCTCAGGATGCGTCGCAGGCTGGTTTGAGGATGAGTGCTGAGTTCTTCGGTGGTGATGCTAAGCATCGACTGCTGCGGAAACCAGCGTCGGTAGCGCTGCCATTGCTGGTGGTAAAGCGAGGCCTGCACAATGCGTTGTCTCAGACGAGGCGAGCGGAGGAGTTGATCAAATGACGGGCAGTCATTGATGCGTCCGCGCCAGTGCCGCCAGTGGGATTCAATCCGTCGCAAGGGATGGCGCACCAGGTAGATCAGAGGAATGGGGCCGAGGTGATGGTGGATCAGCTCCGGCGTTCTGGCGTAGGAGCCATAGGACGAGGTGTACATCGTGCTGGCTTCGCCTCGCAGGGGACGCCGCGGATCTGCCGCAAACTGATTCGCGTACCACTCCCAACCCCGCAGGTAGTGCCGGCCGAAGAATTTCGGCTCCATCGACTTGCTGATCTGAATCTGAGGATGCTGTCGCAGCGCCGTGGCCAGGCTTGTTGTGGCCGATTTGGCCGCTCCAATAATGATGAACGTGGGCAACTGAGAGCGGTAGATCGCCGCGATTTGGTCGTGCCGTCCCTTCAGGCTGCGATTGATCTGATGCCTGCAACGCCAGGACTCCAGCCAACCTGTCTTATCAGCGCCCGAAGCCATGGGTCCGGAGCCAGTTCGACAGCTTCAATCCCGTGCTGCGCAAGGGATTGATCGTCGGCAGGGGGGCATTTTGGATCAAGTGATCCACAGACACATCGTTGTAAAAAAGGCGCACATCATCGCCATAAATTCGCATTGTTTTTTCGATCAGAGCATCGCTGGTGAAGTAACTCTGCAGGCTGCCGCGATCACTGCGCCGCACATTTTTCTGAGGTAAAGACTCCATCACATCGATCCCGCGTCGGGCCAGGATGTCGCGCAGTTCAGCCCAGTGTTCGTTGATCTGTTCAACGCGTCCAACAAACTTCGGCACGATCTGATTGCCGATGCAAAGCAATTGGTTCTGGGGCAAAACGTGAACGTCATAGTGCTTGAACGGTGTCTCGATTAAGACATCGAGAAAAGCGTCAAACGACATGCCATGGGTAATTCCCATGTTCTGCATCGGTAGAGGTGGCGTCTCGATTTCGATCACTTTGTTGTTGTAAGCCGCGATCAGTCGGTCGAACGGATTGCGCACGAAGCTGAAGCTGAAATGGCTTCGCCGGTACTTGCGGGCACGGCGCAGGGTGATCAGCTCCGTTTCCTGATTCGTTTCGTGCTGCCAGAACTTGTCTGACGTCGTTTTGGTTCCTTTGGGAGGCCTTTCGCTGAGCAAACGACATAAAGCCGCTTTGATTGAGGAATTTGCCGCCTTTGGAACCCTCCCGTAGAGCAGGTTGTGGCGCTTCATCCGGATGAAGTGATGCGGTTGTGCCATGGATTAACGGCTTTTGGCGAAATTTTTTTCGAGGAATTTGCGAAACAGCTTCCATTCACTGCGGTTGAACAGCGGTCGCGCCTGGATCGCCAGTTCAAGCCCCCGTTCGTTCAGACCCGGATTGGTGGTTTTGGTCAGGTTGACGTTGTCCCTGTTCGCTTCCAGCTGCTGTCTGAGCAGGTCGGCTTGCTCGGGCAAGGCCTGTTTCAGCACATTCCACAAAAAGGTGCTGGGCTCATGCGGATCGATGGCTTGTTCGTAGTTGATGTTCACGAAACTAAGGTCGCGTTTGCTACCAAGCTTTGAGAGGGTCTGCTCCAGGTGGTTGGGGTCGGTATGAGAGAAATCGGCTGTTTGTCGGAACGTTTCGAAGTGGCTGGTTTCGGGCGTGTGTCGCCCTTCCTTGAGCAGCTGGGTATGACAGGAGCGGATAAACGCTTCATGGGTTCTGCTGGCAAACAGAATGGTCCACGTGATCGAACGCTCTTCAAGACTGTCCTCCAACCCGATCATCAAGCGTTTCGTGCGCGATCTGGCATAGCGGTACAAGCCCGTCTCGTACTCCTTGTTGCGAGGTTTTCTGCGTGGTGGCTCCGCAAGGCCGCTGCGCAATGTGCCGAAAATGGCTTCGAACGACAGAACGATGGTGTGGATCGATTCTGGATGCTCACCTGCCAGCTCAAGCAGAGTGGCTCTGGTCTGTGACGTCAGGCTTTTGGACGTTTTGCGATCCCTACGGCCCCATTGCAGGTGACGCCATAACTCGGAGCAACGCTTTTTGAAGGTCTTGGGGCCGAGATACAGCACCCCATGCCCCAGTAGAAGCTCGCGGTTGGTCTGCAGGTTCCGCTGGATGTAGGTGCTGCCGGTTTTGTGCAGCCCGCAATGCAGAACAATTCGGCTCGGTTTGAGCTGAATCACGCGACCTGCCGTTGCGGGCTGGGCTCAACACAGCCTTCCAGGCGTTCGAGTGCAAGCCAGGCGCCCTCGCCGTTGTTCTTGTGGCCCTGCCAGATTTCGGGAATGAAGCTTGCCTTGGGGGCGAGCTGGTCCATCAGGGAAAACAGCTGGACCCAGTCGATTTCACCGTCGTGAATCTGCAGGCCTTCACCATCGACGCCTTTCGCATCGGCCAGGTGCAAGTGAGCGGTGAAAGGAAGGATCGCCTTGAGGAAGGTGCTGAAGGAGGCATTGAGGTGGGTGCAGGCGAGCTTGGAGTGGGACACATCCAGGCAGACGCGCATGCCCGTTTCGATGCAGAACTCACGTATGAAGTCGGTGTCGACAAACAGGTTGTGATATCGCTGCCCACCGAAGTGCCAGGGGAAGGGAGGCATGGTCTGGGGAATGATTTCCACTTCACCAGCTGTGTTGATCTGTTGAAGGCTTTCGATCAGCCGTTGCCGCAGCGGTTCCAATTCAGTGGGCTCGAGATGGTGGTGCTCTGAGAAGCCGCCGATGTTCGTCACCAGAAGGACGGGATCGGGGCAGCGGAACCGGCGGCGCAGGTCACGGGAAATGTCGACCACGCGCTGGAGTTCTTGAATCGAGTGACGCCGATAGTCGTGCTCAGCGCTGCAAAGGTCGAGAGTGTGATCGCCAGCAAAGAGTTCGGGGGCGTGAACCACCAGGCCGAGCTGCTGCTGTGTTGGAAGTACCTGATCGAGGTTGACCTCGAGATCCTTGTAGCTGAGGTGGATTTCAACAAGGTCGAGATTGCTGGTGGCGGCAAAACTCTCAATGTCGTGATACCTGACCGGGACGCCAAATTGATGTTGGAAGCGGTAGGCGCGAGGCGCGGCGGCAGGGCTATTGAGGTCTGAAGGGAAGAAGAATTCCCCGGTGGCTTTGCTCACCGGCAACGTCTTGCCAAGTAGGTCCTCCAGACGGTTGGGCTGCAGCCCTTGCCCCGGGCTCTGGATGCCGACCATGGCCTCGGTGATCTCCGTACCTGCGGGGATGTCGCAGGTGGCGACCAAGCTCTTGGCCAGCACTTCGCGGTTCATCATTTCGCCCTGGCTGATGCTGCGTTCGCCGCTGCTGCCCATCGATTCCTCCACCCGACGAATGCCGTGGATCATCTGGGCGAATTCATCGGGCAGCAGGCTCACCTTGTGGTCGTTGCCTTCCATGGATCGATCGAGGGTGATGTGCTTTTCGATCACCACGGCGCCGAGGGCGGCGGCAGCAATCGGCACTTCGATGCCCCGTTCATGACCGGAGTAGCCGACGGGAGCCTCGGCCAGGTCGCGCAAACGTTCGAGATAGCGCAGGTTGACGTCTTTGAACGGGGTGGGGTAGGTCGAATTGCAGTGGAGCAGCACGTAGCCGGCCCCCTCGTTTTGGAGATGACGGATGCCGGAGCGGATCTCCCCCTCGGAGGCCATGCCGGTGGAGCAGATCAGGGGCTTGCCAGTGGCCGCGAGGCTGGAGAGCAGGGCGTGGTTGGTGAAATCAGCGGAAGCCACCTTGAAGCCTTCCATCCCCCAGCGGTTGAGCTTGTCGAGGCTTGTTTCGTCCCAAGGGGTGCAGAGGGGCACCAAGCCTTTGTTTGCGGCGTGGTCAAAGCAGCGGAACAGCTCATCGTCGCTGAGCTGAAAGCGCTCGAGCAGATCCAGGGTGTACTGGGTGCCCAGATCTGAGGCCATGTCGTTGCTGTTGCCCGCATTGCGGTACAGCCGGCTCATATCCCGCATCTGGAACTTGGCGCAATCCGCCCCCGCTGCATGGGCGGCATCGATGAGTTGGATGGCGGTGTCGAGATCGCCGTTGTGGTTGTTGCCGATTTCGGCGATCAGGAAGCAGGGGGCGTCATCGCCGATGCGGTGGGAGCCGATCTGGAGCCCATCGGTGGCCCGTCGTGCCACGGCCACGATCCGGCCATGGCTGTCGAGCAGCGGCAGCGCGATGATGCGTGAATTCAGCAGGGCGCTTAGATCACTGGCGCTTGTGCCCTCGTCGGCCGAGCGGTAGTTGGCGTTCATCGCGGCGGTGACCGGCCGGTTCAGGTCGATCTCGCCGCAACCGGCAATCCAGCGGCGGAAGTCGCCATCAGTGAGGACGCCCTGGAGGATTCCGCTCTCGGAAACCACAAAGATCAGGCGTGATTGGTTGGCCGTGATCTTGCTGAGCGCCGACAGGATGCTGTCTTCCGCGAAGACAACAAACTGGGTGAAATTTCGCTCAATCAGGATGCCTCTCACCGTTCTGTCGGCCACCTGGGTTGAGTCAGTCGTTGAACCTACTTCAGATCTCTGTAGGAGATCAGCAGTGCGATCTGCCGTAGCAGTGGGTTGGTCTGGCGGACAGCCCAATATCGACTAGCGACGCCGCGGTGGAGCGGTCGCATCAGGGCTGCCTGGCACAGCAGCTCCCGAGCACTGGGCCAGTCGCCAGTAGCGATGGCGGCTTCCGCTCCCAACCGAAGTTGGTTGAAGCTGGACTGGGAATTGCCCGGATAGCCGATCGTGCTGGGGATGGACTGCGGTGGCTGGCCTTTCTGCTCGTGCAGGGCTCGGAGCAGGGCGGTAGGGCTGAATTGCTGCCCGTAGCCCATCCACTCCAGCCAGCGAGGATCTGGGGATGGCCCTTCGGCATCAAGGGCATCCAGGTTGGGGATGGCCTCTAAGGAGCGCCACACGCCGCTGCCGGCATAAACGTGGCCTCCGTAGTCCGGCTGCAGCCCCAGATCGCTGATGGCAATCGTTCGGCAGCCGAAGTCGAGGGCGTCGAAAAACGCAGTCGAGGAGAGGGTGGCCAGCAGCCTGGCTTGCTTTAGCAACAAAGGCAGGGGGCGATAGTCCAGTCGCAGATTGGCGGGAGGTACTCCCAGGGTCTGCTGCAGGGTCGTGCTGATGTGGGTGTCAACGTCATGAAAGGTGGCGTCCCCCGGCGCGATTCGGGGTTTGATCAGCACCTCCCAGTTGGGAGAACGGCTGGCCAGATCGCTGAGCAGACGGACCAGCCGGGCCCGTTCGGGGGGCGATGCGGGCATGATCACCTGTTCGGCAAACACCAGTCGCCGCGGACGCTGGGCGACAGGAATCAGGTCCGGACAAAGGGAGTTCCGCCTTAGACCGGTGAGCACGGTGCGCTGATGGGCAAAAGGGGTTCCCTCCACCAGCTGGGCCAGGGCCTCCTGATCACGCGGTCCGCTGAGGCAGATCAGGTCGTAGCCAAGCCGCCAGCTCACCCCTTCGATGAAGTGGTCCAGCACCACGCCGTTGAAACCACAGAACAGCAAGGGGCGCTGGCGAGCCCGTTGCAACGCAAGACGGATGTCATTGAGCTTGCTGCCCGTCAAGTAGACGCCGATGGCATCAAAGCTCTGCAGACGTTGATCACTCAGCAGCCGAGCCAAGCTTTGATGGCGAAGGTTGACGTGCTGGGCGAGGCGTTGCAACAACGCCTGGGGTGTTCCATCCCGTGGAATCACGTTGATGGTCCAGTGCACGTTCAGCGCGGTTGGAGCACCGCAGAGGGCCTCGCAGGCCAGCAGTTGGCTGTCACTGTCGGCGATCAGCAACACGTCGAGCGTGGACCGGGTCGGTGTCGCTGTCATCTCACGTCCCGGCGGGCAAGTTCGCTCAGGGCTCCGATCAGGCGCTTCGGTCCGTCTTCGATGTCAGCGCCCATGCCATCGAGCCAGGCTTGGTTCGCCATGGGCAGCTCGTTCATGGCATCCAGGTTGGGGATGCTGCGTAGGCGATGCATAGCGCCGCAGCCGAAGAAGCCCGTCGTTTTTTGTTCATCATGGATGCCGTAATCACCCACGATGATTGGGATGCGGCCCCAATCCATCGCCGCCAGGCTCCAGGGAGAGCTCACCGTCAGACAGGCGGTGCAGGATCCCAGCAGCGGCAGCAACTGTCCGGGTGAGGCTTCCACCAGGTTCTCGGCGAGGGGGGCGTCGACTGGCGTCAGCGCTGTCGTCGAGCTCCAGCTGTGGTCGCGTTGCAACATCACGGTCCAGTTCGGCCGTTGCCGCGCCCAGGAGTTGAGTTGGCGCAGCAGTTGATCCCGGGCTCCGATGTGGGTGGGGATCCTCTCCTGGATCAATGCGAGCAGGAGGGGCTGCTGGGCTGGTGCGCAGGGTGCGGTCTGGGGAAACCAGAAGCCCGTGCTGATCACAGGCGGCGCCGGCAGGCTGGCGGGCCAGTTGAACGTGAGTGATTGAAGTTCACGGCGCTGGTGTTCGCCGCTCACCAGCAAAAGATCACAGCCCATGCGCAGCGTGAGATCGCGGATCAGGGCATCGCCCACCAAGGGCACGAGGGGGCCGCTGAACAGCTTTGCCGCGCGCCGACCGCGCGCACTGCAGAGGCCTTGATAGGTCTGGATGAAGTGCTGAACCTGCTCTGGCTTCTCCAGGAACAAGCCAATGGCTGAGACCTGATCCAACAGGGGGTGTGCAGGCAGATGCTGCAGATCGATGTTCAGCTGCTGTGCAGGGGTGGCCAGGGGCTGGTGTCCATGAAGCTTTGGCCCAGCCGTGATGCAGCTCTGACCCTGGTGTTCCAGCGCCTCTGCCATCAGCAAGCAGGCGGAACGCTCCAGCCCTCCGTCGCTGACCAGCAGGAGGGTCATCGTTCCCGCAGCAGTTTCGAGAGCCAGCCGAATCCCACCACGCTGTCCCGCAGGCTGCGCAGCATGCGACGGGTGCGGTGCCGTTTGCGCTGGCTGGAGCGGGCACCACCACTGCTCAGCATCCTTCTGCCCCCGTTGCGCAAGGCGGCCTTCTGCCAGTCACTGCTGCCCCAGCTCAGAGGGCCATGGTTTGAGGTTCCGAGTGGTGCAGCTGGGCTGTTGATCCGGTCGACTAAGGCCGTGATGAAGCGATCCTCACCGTCCCGCTGCAGACCTTGCTGCTCGAGCCACTGAGCGTCATGGGTGACGTCGAAGGGGTTGGCCTTGATCGCAGCGAAGCTGGCGATGGCGCCCGAACTGGCGAAGAAGTGGTTGCCGAGGGTTTCGGTCACGCCCAGATCACCCACAATGCGTGTGCTGATGCCCATCGCCATCGATTCCATGGCGGCCGTCGATGAGACGGTGATGGCGCAACCGCACTGCCGCAGCAGTCGGGTGGCGGGCTTGAAACTTAGGCGAAGATTCGGCTGATCGCGCGTCATCTTGTCGATCACACTCGCCATCTCCCCATGGCGCCGGTGCAGGGTGCTCTCGATGCTCGACGTTCGCGGTTTAAAGATCACGGGATGATCGGGCCAGGCCTCGGCTAGCTCTTTGATTTGCTCACAGAGGAACCGGCGCTGTAGGGGATGCACCGGAATCGAGGGCTGTTCGAAGAACACGATCGATGGGTTGTCCGGGGCTGCCGTGCGTGGTTTTGTATGCCAGAGAATCGGCAAACCCGTCACCACGGCATTTCTGCTGTCGAGGCCGAGGGCCTTGCGCCCTCGGCCATAAAGAGCCAGATCGTCAGCACTGTTGAGGCAGAGCAGGTCGGCGCCCGAGCGATCCATCATCCCTTCGAGGCCGAATCGGAACAGGATCCCTGGGTAAGCGCTGATGAGGCGTGGCCGTTTCTCCTGATCTGCCCAGATGTTTTGCAGTTGCAGCAGAGCATCGCGGCTGCGCTGGCCATCCAGGCCAAGGATCAGGGCATCGACATCCCCTGCCATGGCGCCACAGAGCTGGCGCAGATCGTTCCAGTTGTGTTTTTCAATGCGGATCTTGGGGTCGATCCGGCGAATTTCGAGGCGCTGTCGCCGGGAGAGGGCCCGGTTGTTCAGTTGCAGCAGCAGCAGGTTTGTTTCAGCTCCCTCACGCCGGCAGGCAGCCAGCATGGTCATCGCCAGCTTCCCGAAGGAGTCGAAGCAGGCAACGGCTGTGACCTTGCGGCCGAGGAGGCGCTTGGATTCTGCAGGCGCCATCGACTCCAGCACTTTATCGAGCAAAATTACTCGGCTTTCTGTGCTGCGATGCTGCGGCAGAGAGCTAAATCGTCCGGTGTGTCGATTTCTGGCCCCACCTCCTCCAGTACGACTGGGCTAAACGGCGGGCAGAAGCGGCTTCCGCAGCGCCGGAAGGCCGCGACGCGCATGGCGTAGATCGAGCCAGTTTCCAGAAAAGCCGGTTCCAGGTCCTGGCGGCGTTGGCGGGGTTGCTCAGGGTCATGGTTGATGCCCCGTCCATCGGTTTGCCAGAGGAAGCCATGCCATGGGGTGACGGCGAAGCTGCTGTTGCACCGTTCTGGGTTCAAGGCGGCCAGCACCTCATCGATTTGAGCCCCGGTCGTAAAGGGGGAGGTGCATTGCAGGAAAACCAGCTCGGTTTCCAGAGGCCCTTGCTGTTCCAAGATGTCGAGGGCATGCAGCAGTGCCGACTCCGAACTGGCCGTGTCGCCGGCGATGGCTGTGGGACGCTGAATCACACCGGCGCCTTCGGCTTCGGCGGCTGCAGCAATGCAGTCATCGTCCGTGCTCACCACCACACGCCCTACGCCGTTACTGGCTTGGGCGGCACGGATGCTGCGGCAGACAAGGGGCACACCGCCCACCGTTTGTAGGTTCTTGCCGGGAATGCCCTTCGATCCACCGCGGGCGGGAATTAAGGCAAGCGCGCCACGGGGTACTGCCATCGGTGAGGATTCAGTCCGACCTGTCTTACCCGATGACCAGGCCTGCTGCTCTGCGGCTCGGGGTTCCGGCCCAGGGGATGCTTGCACACCGCACACTGCCGCAGCTCATGGCACCGGACCGTTTGGTGCCGGGCCGCCGCCGTGATGTCGACGTGCTGCTCGCCTGGGGGCGGCGGCCAAGTGCACTGCGGGTACAGCACCTCGCACGCCGTTGGGGGCTACCGGTGTGGCACATCGAGGACGGTCTGCTTCGCTCCGTGGCCAAGGGCCGGGCTCACCCACCGCTTGGTCTGCTGGTGGATGAGGTGGGGGTGCACTTCGATGCAACGGCCCCCAGCCGAATGGAGCAGTTGATCGCGGCGCCGATTACCGCGGCTGAGGCCGATCGTTCCCGCGCACTGCAGAGGCTCTGGCGCGAGCAGCGGCTCAGCAAGGTCAACCCTCCCGTGGAGGCGGAAGCTCCTCAGGAGCCCTATGTGCTGGTGGTGGATCAATCCGCCGGGGATCGATCGATCGCTCTCGGACTGGCCGATGCCAATTGTTTTCAGCGGATGCTTCAGGCCGCCTTGGTCGAACATCCCGACTGCACGGTGGTGCTGAAGGTGCATCCGGATGTGATCTCCGGCCGCGCCCGGGGCCATTTCAATGCCCGGGATCTGGCCCAGCCCCGCGTTCGCTTAAGTGCGGATGGTGGCCATCCCGCGCAGCTGCTCGAGGGGGCTCGGGCGGTGTATGTGGTCACCTCCCAGATGGGATTTGAGGCTTTGCTGTGGGGGCGCCCTGTTCACTGCTTCGGCATGCCCTTCTATGCCGGATGGGGGCTGACCTATGACCGAGGTGAAGCCCCGGCCCGGCGACGCCAGGGAGCGAGCCTGGAGGCCCTGGTGCATGCCGCACTGGTGGGTGCCTGCCGCTGCATCGACCCCCACCGGCATCAGCCCTGCAGCATTGAAACCTTGATGGATGCGATTGGTTTACAGCGGCGTCTGCAGAGGCAACAGCCGCGGCGATGTGTGGCCTTCGGCTTCACGCCCTGGAAACAGCGCAATTTGCGTCGTTTCATGGCGGGCGGTCAGCTGCGGTTTCGCGCTCCATGGCGGCGGATTCCGCAGGGCGTTGATGCTGTGGTGGTCTGGGGCCGCCGCGCCAGGCCGCGGTTGCTCGAGGCCGCTGCGCGTCGGCAGCTGCCTGTGCTGCAGGTGGAAGACGGTTTTCTTCGCTCGGTCGGACTGGGGGCAGATCTGGTGGATCCGGTGTCCTGGGTGGTGGATCACCAGGGGGTCTATTACGACGCCACCCGGCCCAGCGACCTGGAAACACGCCTGGCGACGGGGCAGTGGTCGCCGGTTCAACGCCAGCGGGCCGCGGCGTTGCGTCAGCGGTTGGTGGAGGAGGCGATCACCAAATACAACCTTCAGGCGGATCCTTGGATTCGCCCGCCTGGTCATAGGCGGGTCGTGCTGGTGATCGGTCAGGTGGAAAGCGATGCTTCGATCCGTTTCGGCGCCCCGGGCCTGCGCAGCAACCGCGCCTTGCTGGCGGCGGTGCGGGCGGCGGAACCGAAGGCCTATCTCGTTTACAAGCCGCATCCGGATGTTGTGGCCGGGCTCTGCCGTGCCGGTGCTGGCGAAGAAGATGCCGCTGAGCTATGCGATGTTGTGCTGCCGCAGGGCTCGATTCAGCAGCTGTTCACGCAGATCGATGCTCTGCATGTGCTCACGTCACTGGCGGGGTTTGAGGCATTGCTGCGCGGCCTGGAGGTGCATTGCTGGGGCTTGCCGTTTTATGCCGGCTGGGGACTCACCCACGACCGGGAGCATTGCGGTCGCCGACAGCGGCACTTGTCGCTGGACGAGCTGGTGCATGCCGCCTTGATCGATTACCCCCGCTATGTCAGCCGCGACAGCGGCTGGTTCATTACGCCAGAGCAGGCCATCGACGACCTGGTGGCCTGGCGCGCCGCTCCACCGCAGCGGCGCACGCTTGTGCAGGCCCTGTTCCGCCACTGGGGCCGGCTCCGGCGCCGTTGAGGCGTGCCAGGATTTTGCCCATTCATGGGCGAGATCCACTTTGGGGAGGGGACGGGCGCCAGCTCTAGTGCAGGTGCGGATTGACGGACCGGTTCTGCTTTTGATGGGCCCCATCGGTCTGTTCTTTGCACGCTTCTGCCGCTACCTGCAGGGATGCGGTATTCCGGTCACCAAGGTTGCGTTCCCTCTAAGGGAATTCGGTTTCTCGGCCGATGTCTGTGTGCCATACAGCAAGGGAATGGAATCCTGGCGGCCCTTCCTGCGCCGCCTGATTGAAGAACGCGGAATCCGCCACATTTTTATGTATGGCGACTTCATCATTCCCCACCGGATTGCCATTGAAGAAGCCCGCGCCCTCGGCGTCGAGGCATGGGTGTTTGAGCTTGGCTATCTGCGCCCGAACTACGTGACGCTGGAACGGGATCGGGTCAATGCCCGCTCCAACCTCAATCAGTCAGCGGGCTTCTACCGGAGCCTGCCTCAGTGCGATCAGCTGCCCCAAAACATCGTGCTTGATCCTGGCTGGCGCTGGCGCAAGGCCTGGAAGGCTCCGACATTTATTCAACACGCCTTGACCCGCTACCCGATCATTGAGGGTGAGCACAAGCTCCAGCCTTCACCAGGGTTTCTATGGTGCCAGGTGCGCGGCACCTGGCGTTACTGGCTCTACCGCTGGCAGGAACGGGCGGTGAAGCAGCGGTTGCTGGAACATCTCTCTTTTTTCCTAGCTGTTCTGCAGGTCTCGAGTGATTCGCAGATTCAGATGGGGTCGTCTTATCGCGGCATGCATGACTTCATTGAAGACGTCATCCGCTCCTTCGCCGGCCATGCTCACGCTTCCGACCACTTGGCCTTCAAGCACCATCCTCGGGATCGCGGTTACAACAACTACGCCTCTCTGATCCGACTCCTCGCCAAGCAATACGGCGTCTCGGGCCGGGTCCATTACATCCACGACGGCCCCCTCAGCCGCTACCTGCGGACTTGCCGTGGGGTGATCACCGTGAACAGCACCGTGGGTCTCCAGGCGTTGTTCCATGCGGTGCCCACCAAGACGATGGGGAACACCTTCTACAACCTCGAGGGTCTGACGGACCAGAAACCGCTCGATGCCTTCTGGTGTGATCCCCAGCCCAGCGATCGGGCCCTGTTTTATCGCTTCTACAACCATCTGGTGCTCACCACGCAGGTGAATGGAAATTTCGATGGAGATTTCCCCTTCCGCACCACGTTCCCGATCGGTCCGGAAGCCCGTCAGCTGCCCCCCAGTCCCCGATTGCCGATCCCGAAATCAGGGACTCTGCAAAACCCCTTGCTGGTGCTGGGGCGGCTGGTGGCACGGCTGGCGTGGGCCGCTGTGGGTTTCACGCTTTATGGCTTGCAGCTGCCGTCCATGCTGCTGCAGCGCCCGGACTGGGCAGCAGCCTTGATGACCCTGGCTTCCTCTGTGGCTCTGCGGGCCCTGGGCATTCAGGTGGTGGTGGATGACAGCCAACCCTCGGAACCGGCCGACATCCCCCTGGTACACATCTTCAATCACCGCAGTCCCTGTGATGGCCTTGTGACTCAAGGGGTGCTTCGCTTGCCAGGCTTGACCACCGCGCAGCTGCACCTGCGCTGGGTGCTGCCCGGTTATGCCGCTGCCGCGCGCAACGCAGGTTCAGCTGTTCTGGACCATCGCCAGCCCCAGTCCCGCCTCGCCGGGATGATGAATGCCTCAACCTTGTTGAGGGATCACGGCGAAATCATGATTGCCCCCAACGGCTCGCTTGTGACGCCGATTGAGGAGCGGGTGTCGCCGAGTGCGTTCATGCTTGCCCAGCATTACGGCGGCCGGGTGGTGCCGTGGTTCTTTAGTTATGACGGATTAGAGGGGGCCGTCGGCGCGCGCTACAAACCGCTGCAGCTGTTGCTGGGTCGTTTGACAGCGCCATTGGGCACGATTTACTGCCGCCGTGGGCGGGCGGATGATCTCAAGCTGCCCTCTGACCCTCGCGATCGGGAGGGTTTCAGCGCTGCCGTTCAGCAGTACTACCGGGAGCAGACAGCACAAGGCTGATGTTGTGTCCGCCGAAGCCAAAGGCGTTCTTGAGCATCAGCCGTTCGGCACCTGAGCCAGAAAGCTCGATTGGCCCTTGGCTTGTCACGGCGAGCTCCACTTCAGGGTCGAGAGGATCCGAGTTGATACTGCGGGGCAACGTCCCCTGCCGAAGCGCCTGCAATCCAAGAATTGCCTCGACGGCTCCCGCGGCTCCAAGCAGATGCCCGAGCTGCCCCTTGGGTGCGAAGACCGGGATGTGATCGGCGGCAGAGCCCAGGCTGCGCCTCAGCGCCCTTGCTTCGGCGAGGTCTCCAAGGCTGGTACCGGTGGCATGGGCTTGGACGGCGCAGAGATCGCCAGGTTCCACCCCAGCCCGCCGTAGGGCATCCTCGATCGCCAGGCTGGCCTGGGTTCCCTGGGGCTCAGGAGCCACGATGTGATGGCCGTCGCTGCTGCTGCCGCAGGCGAGTTGCCAACCCAGAGCAGCACCGCACGGGGTGTCCTCCACCCGCATCATTGCCAGCACTCCGGCACCCTCTGAGAGCACAAATCCGTCCCGGTTTTTGCTGTAGGGCCGGGAGGCCTGTTCAGGGGCATCGTTACGGGAGGACAGGGCCCGCATGGCGGAGAAGCCCACGAGCCCCAGTCGGTTCACCGGTGCTTCGGTGCCGCCGGCCAATACGAGATCGGCCCGCCCATCATTGAGCAGCATCTGGGCCAGCATCATGGCCTCGGCTCCCGATGCGCAGGCCGAGACGGGGGTGTGTGCACCACCATGCAGGCCCAGGTCGATTGCGACTTGGCCGGCTGCTGCGTCGGGGATCAGCATTGGCACGGTGAGGGGATTGACCCGGCTCGGTCCTCCGGCGGTCAGCTGGGTGTGCTGTTCATGCATTGTGTGGAGCCCGCCGATGCCGGTGCCCAGCACCACAGCAACGCGCGCTGGATCAATGCCTCCGATGGCTGCGGTGGCCATAGCCCAGGCTTCCCGGGCGGCCAGGAGCCCGAGTTGGGCGCAGCGGTCGGATCGTCGCAGCAATAGGGGCTCAAGGGACCGGGTGGCGGCATCGGGCACGCAGCCCGAAATGCGCACCGGCAGATCGTTGCTCCAGGCTGCTGTTAGGGCACGGATGCCGGAGCGTTCAGCCAAGACGCCATCCCAGGTTGATCCTGCGTCACAGCCCAGGGGTGAGACTGACCCCCAGCCCACTATCGAAACACGCTGGGAGAGCTGTTGCAGCACTGCCACGGTTAGGCGGTTTTGGAGCTGGTGAGATCGATGTCGAGAGATTCCAGATGGCTCTGGATATCACCAACTGTCTTGAATTGCAGAAGCTGCTCCTCTTGGATGCGAATACCGAAGCAGGTGTCGGCCTCGATCAAAATTTCGTAGAACCCTAAGGAGTCGATCCCGATGTCCTCCATCAAGCGCGCATCGCGGGTGATGACAGCTGGATCGGCGCCGGAAATGCGATGCAGGATCTCGACAAGGCGTCCCTCCAGCTGTTGCTTATTGGAGATTCCCTCAGTCAACACCCGCACCCTTTTGATCCAGTAAAAGTACCAGCGTCGCTTCGTTTATCTCTCTCCCCGGTACCAGCTGAATTGCTGGTAGATGGGTTGGTGGTCAACGTCGATGAAAAAGGAGAGGCGGTCTTTCGGCAGGCGAGAGAGGTCGGCGGCCATCAGGATTTCAGTGATCTGATTGAAATCCCTCGCAAGCGACAGGTCACAGACCTTGGCTTCCATCAGGTTGAAGTATTGGCGCAACAGCACAGGCAGCCGGAAGTCGTCGCTGTGTTCTTCTCGGATCGCTACTTCAAGGGCCTGAACATTGCCGATCGGGTGGATGCTGTTATCGGGCTGGATTTCGTTGATCGGGTGACGCGGAGGGGGCAGTACTGGACTGATCCTGCGGTACGGAGGCCGCATCAATGCAGTCAGAAAAGCTGTATTGACGGCATCGCTGTGGGCGAAGTGGTTGTAGGAGACCAATCCATGCAGGATGCTGAACCCCGAGCGAGCCGCGATTAGGAGCCCTCCGCGGAAGAGGGCCATCAGGGAATGCGGTTGGCGTTGAAAGCGGTGGGCCAACGCCACCCGGCCAATTTCCACGTGGTGGGTTTGCCCAGCCAGCATCGCTTTGATGCCGGGGTAGACATGCTCCAAATAGGACTGCTGGCTGCCGGGAAGGTCCTCAGCGGCTGTGAACTGAGGAATGAACTGCAGCCTGGCGGAGCCCGCCAGAGCACTGCTGCCGGCCTCCAGCAGGATTAAGTGGTCGTAGGCCGCGTCACGGCCATCGAGGTCCCGGGTGCTGCCGGAGCCGGAAAGCTGCTGGCGGTAGGTGGATTCCCTCAGGGTGCCGACGGCATCGGCGACGGCCTCAAATTTTGATCCAGGGATCAGATGCAGCTCTAGGCCGTCGAGCCGGAACAGAAGGCTGCTGGTTTGGTTGGTTTCGCTCCAGCCTTGAGGAAGCAGGACGTCATCCTGCGCTGCTGGTCCGGTCTGCGTCATGGGCCATATGCCTGAATCGCATTATGCGGGAAGATTGGCGTCAAATTGGCTGCTGTCTCAGTTCCACCCATGGTTGTGCCCTCAAGGACCGGTCTCTCCGCAGGTGTTGCTGCAGCGGTTGTGCTCATGGCTCCTGTGTCCCTTGGCGGTGGGCTGAAGGCTGAAGAGCGGATCAACTGGCTGAAAACACCGGTGAGGGCCACCACGTCGCTGCAGGCGCCTCCGCCGTTGCCATCCACGCCCAGGTTGCCGCCCCAGACATTCCGCTACCGCCTGGCACCGGGGGACCGGCTGGTGAGCTCCGTGTTCAAGATCGAGGGTTATGAGGCTCAGGTTCAGGTGTTGAGCGACGGCACCATCAACCTGCCGCGGCTTGGCACGGTTGAGGTGTGGGGGTTGACCCTTGAGGAGGCGCGTCAGCGGATCACCGATGGCTACAACCAATTCCTCCGGCGACCTCTGGTCTATCTCGACCTGGTTGAGCAGCGTCCGGTCCGGGTCACGGTGACGGGCGAGGTCCTGCGCTCGGGAGTTTTCACCCTTCCTGTCAATAGTTCGGGATCCCTGGGGACGAGTGGCGAGGTCACCGGAGTCGGCAGCGACGGGGGCGGCTGGCCGACCATGGTGGATGTGATCCAGAAGGCTGGGGGGATTAGCGCCACGGGGGATTTGGCCCGTTTGGAGCTTCTACGCCCTTCCCCCACCCCTGGTGGACCCACCCAGAGCTACGTCTTCGACTACCTCACAGTGCTGAAAGACGGAGGTTTTGCTCCCAATCCGTTGATTTATGACGGCGACAGCATCCGGGTGCACAAGGCGAAATCGCCAGTCAATGTGGATCTGCTTACAACCGCCGCCTCGAATTTCGCCCCCACGGCGATCAATGTGCAGGTCATTGGTGAGGTCTTTTCTCCGGGAGTGGTTGAAATCCGTTCCAATGCTCCGTTGTCCGGTGCGATCCTGGCTTCCGGTGGAGTCACCCGCCGCGGCAGTGTGAAGCGGGTGGACTTGATCCGCATGGATGGCCAGGGCCGCACCACGGTCAAGCAACTGCGTTATGACCCCAATGCTGTGCTCAGCAGTGCCAACAACCCGCCATTGCGCAATGGTGATGTTGTGGTTGTGAACCGCAATACCTTCACCAAGGTCACGGACACGATGACTGATGCCATGTTGCCGCTCGAGCCGATTGTCGATGCGGCTTCGGTCTTCCGGCTTCTCGGCCTGCCGACGGGATTTGGATCATCCTCTCCCAGGCGCTGATTAAATCCCCAGTCGCTTCCAGATCACGCCCAGGTTCTCCTGGTGCAATGCGGTGCTGAAGCAGTCAGCCAGCTCCGCTGCTGAGAGCCGGCTGGTGACATCGCCATCTGCTTCGAGGTTGGCGCGGAAATCACCGCCGGCGGTGTTCCAGGCCGTGTGGGCATTGCGCTGGACGACCTGGTAAGCCTCCTCACGGCTCATGCCGGTGCCCACCAGGGCCAGAAGCACCCGCTGGCTGAACACCACGCCGCCATACACATTCATGTTGCGACGCATGTTCTCTGGGTAGATCCCGAGACCCTTCACGACGCTGGTCATTTCCCGCAGCATGAAGTGCAGGGTGACCGAGCAATCGGGGAGCATCATTCGCTCCGTGGAGCTGTGGCTGATGTCGCGTTCATGCCAGAGGGCCACGTTCTCCAAGGCGGCAATGGTGTAACTCCGCAGCACTCGGGCCAGACCGCTGATGCGCTCGCTGCGGATTGGGTTGCGTTTGTGGGGCATGGCAGAGCTGCCTTTTTGGCCCTTGGCGAAGTTTTCCTCCACTTCCAGCACATCGGTGCGTTGCAGGTTGCGGATCTCGGTGGAGAAGCGCTCCAGGGAGGCGCCCACCAGCGCGAGGGTCTGCACGTAGTCGGCATGGCGATCACGGGAGATCACCTGGGTGCTGGCGGTGTCGGGGGTGAGCCCCAGGATCTCGCAGGCGATCGCTTCCACCTGGGGATCGGTGTTGGCATAGGTGCCCATGGCGCCACTGACCTGGCCAACGGCCACATCCTGCTCAAGCCGTTCCAGGCGGGTGCGGTTGCGCTCGGTTTCCGCCAGCCAGCCGGCCACCTTGAACCCGAAGGTGATCGGCTCACCGTGAATGGCGTGGGAGCGACCGATCATCTCCGTGCTCTTGTGGGCCCTGGCCAGTTCGCGCAGAGCCTCCGCCAATAGATCGAGTTCATCTCGCAGTAGGGCCACAGAGCGTTTCAGTTGCAGGGCCACGCCCGTATCGAGCACGTCGCTGCTGGTCATGCCCACATGGATGTGGCGGCCGGCATCACCAACGTGCTCGTTCACGTTGGTGAGGAAGGCGATCACGTCGTGGCGCACCTCGGCTTCAATCTCGAGGATGCGCTCCA